>JANLUN010000543.1:0-1711 GCA_031363505.1 Planctomycetota bacterium
GCTCCCGCGCGGCCGCTATGTTCTCCGCATGCACTCCGTGCGGCGCCGATTCAGGAGCACGCTCAACCTCGCCGTATGTCTCTGCGTCGCGATTGGACTGGCGTCGTGCGCGGATCTGTCATTCGAGCGCAAGACCGAGACGTCGGGCACGTTCACGTCCACCGGCTGGGCGTTGACGCTCTTCGCCGTCGACATCCCCAAAGGCGCGCTGCAGATTGCGCGCGAGAACGCGTCCGACGCCAATCTCGCGAACACGGTGGTCGAGGAAGTGAAGGTCGTGCCCTACTTCGGCCGGTGGTTCGACTGGTTGCTCGACATCGTGGGCATTCGATACGCGCGCGTCAGCGGGACGTGGGGATTCACGGGCCATTGAATGGCCGCGCGTATGGTCGCCGCACATCGATCGTGCGCGGCGCCGCGCGGCGATCGTCACCGTGAATCGACGAGCTACTTCTCCCGCTTGACGATCAAGTAGCCGGCCGTCGTCAGAGCCGGCGCAGAGAGCGCACCTGGCGCGAGCAACGCGCCTTGCCGGAGCGGGACACCCAAGTTGGGAGCGTTGCGGTAGATCCAGCCCAGATCGCCCTCACGTTCCTTCCCACCCGGATCGTCGTTGAACTCGCGCGCGACGGAGCGCATCTCCGCGCCCTCCGCGATGCGCTTGTGGAGCGCGTCGACGATCTTGCGCGCCTCCTCTTGCGTCCGATCCGTCGCTCGGTCCGCCCCGTCGGCGGTGTCGAAGCGCACGAGGATCGCCCGCAATCGAACGAAGCTCGGCGTCGCGAGCGCTGGATCCACGGCGTCGATCGCGACGCGCTTCAAGAGATGCCAACCGATCGACGATTCGATCGGCGCGGAGATGTCGCCGATCTTGAGTCGGAAGGCCGTCTCCTTGAGCAGCATGTCCTTGGGACCGCGCTCGTAGATCGCGAACTGTCCACCGCGCGCCGCCGAATCCTTGTCCGCCGAGTGCTGTCGAGCGAGTTCTCCGAATTCGGCCCCCTGTTCGAGCTGTTTCAGGAGCTCAAGACAGTGGGTGCGACCGGCCGCGCCCGACTCCGCGACGTGGATCTGAAGGACGGCGGCGAAAGTCTCGACGCGCTGGAGGATGTACACGCCCGCGTTCGCCTCGAGCGGGTCGCTGATGTCGCCGACCGCGGCCGAGAAGAGAAAGTGATCCAGCGGTGTCGAGAGCATCTGCGGCGCGAACGTCCCGAGGATCGTGCTCGCTCGCGGATCGCCCCTCTGTGAGTACTCGCGCGCGATCCCATCGAAGTCGGCACCTCCGCGCAGCCGGAGCACGAGCTCGCCCGCGAGCTTGATCGTGTCGGGCCGCGATCGAGTGACTTCCGAGGCGGTCGCGTCCAGCAGCAGGATGTTCTTCGCGGTGCGCAGCGGCGGCGGCGCCGCATCCATGTACAACGGCTGCGTCAGTACCGAGGTCTGGAGAAGCAATGCGGCCAACATGAGTGTCGGGAGTATAGCGCGCGGGCAATGTGCCCCCGGGATGCGAAGGCGGGCGACTGACGCGAAGGCGGGCGATTACGTGGAGTGCTCGCGCACGTGAGCGACGGTTTCCGCGAGCACACGTTCGAACGGAGCGGGTCGCCAGCCCAGCTCGGAGCGCGCCTTGCTCGCATCGAAACGCAGCTCGAGTCCGAGCATGCGCAGCCCTTGCGGCGGAGTCAGTTCCAGTGCGTGGACCCGATCG
>JANLUN010000554.1:0-9167 GCA_031363505.1 Planctomycetota bacterium
TGGAATCCGGCGACGCATTCGCGGCGTCAGCCGCATTCGCGCGAATCGCGAGCTCGTCCGCGCTCAAGGCGATGCGCGGCAGACCCTTGACCGTCACCTCGACGACCGGGCCGTCCGGCTTCGTCGAGTTCGCCACGCGGATGAACGTCGAGCCGTCGTCGGTCAAGAAGCAGAGCGAGCTCGACGCACGCTTCACGTAGGGCGCGGACCACTGCTTGGCGAGCGTTCCGTCGCCGCGTTCCGTGAAGACGGAGAGCTCGTGTCGCGGCCGGGCGGGATCCGGCCGGCCGATCTCGGCGCGACGCACTTGCGCCACGTAGCGCCGGTTCTCCGAGCGCACGTCGAACTCGTTCGCGGTCGAGGGATGTTGCGCCGCGCAGCACAGCGCGGCGCAGGCCCACAGGATGAAACGATCGCTGCGCACGCTCGCAAAGCCTAGCGGCACTGCAGGCGACGCACTACTTGGGGCGGCCGCGCGAGCGCGACAGTCTCACTTGAGGTCGGACAGCTTCGCACCGAAGTTGATGTGGAACACCTGACCTGCGAGCGCGAGCGCGGGCACGGACCGGACGCCGAGTTTCTCCGCCTCATTCACGCGCCCCTTGTTCTGGCCCAGGTGCACGACTTCGACATCGAATCGGTTCTTGTCCAGAGCGCCCAGGACGGACTGCTCGGCGCTGACGCACACGGGACAACCGGCATGGTAGAAAACGGCCTTGTTCTTCATGGAGTGCTCCTTCGATCGAGAAAGTTCGAGAACATGCACCGAACCGTATGCCGCGCAGCATGTGCGTCCAAGAAGGCACCTTTTCGTAAGGTGGTCGCGCGATGATCGAGAAACGCCCGCCGCACGCGTCGAAGCGCGAGAGTCCGATCCCCGTCGCTGAGATGGTCGAGAGCATCGTCGGTTGCAAGTGGTCGGTGCGCTTGCTCGGCCTGCTCGCGCATGGATGCAAGCGACCCAGTGCGCTACTGCGCGCCTGCCCGGGCTTGTCGGCCAAGGTGATGAACGAGCGCTTGCGCAAGATGACGCGCTTCGACATCGCGCGCCGCACGGTCCTCGGCGAGAAGCCCCCGGTCGAAGTCGAGTACGTGCTGACTCCGTTCGGCCGGCGCTTCACGAAGATCCTCGAAGAGGTCCGGCGACTGCAGGAGGCCGTGGACCAGGCCGCGCGCTCGGACGACGCCAGCGTTCCTCGCTCGTAGGGGCCCCGCTCGACATCCAGACATTTGTCTGGTATGGTCCCGCCATGGTTCGCTCGAGCTCTCGGCCCCAGCTCTCACGACCTCGGCCCGGCCCCCACCGCCCGCCCGGCGAGACGCGCGCGCGCGTGCTCGACTTCGTGCGCAGCTGCCTGCAATCCGGCCGCCCTCCGACCGTCCGCGAAGTGCAGTCGGCGCTCGGCTTCCGCGCCGTGCAGACGGCGCGCGAGCATCTCGAGCGTCTCGTCGTGGAAGGTCGCCTTCACAAGGAAGAAGGTCGTTCGCGCGGCTATCACCTACCCGAACAGGAATCGACTCCGACGCTCCTCGTGCCGCTGCTCGGCCGCGTGCAAGCCGGAGACCCAACCGAGGCCATCGAAGAGCGCGAAGGCTTCGTGCCGGTCGGCGTGCGCCGCGCGGGGAAGAGCCTGCGCAAGGAGAAGCTCTTCGCGCTGCGCGTGCAGGGCGAGAGCATGCGCGACGCCGGCATCCTCTCCGGCGACATCGTGATCGTCGAACCGCAAGCGGACGTGCGCAGCGGTGACGTCGTGGTCGCGCTGGTCGACGGCGAAGCCACCGTCAAGACCTTGCGGCGCGTGCGCGGCAAGGCCGAGCTGCATCCGGCGAACCCCGACTTCGAGCCGATCGTGCCGCAGGCGGGCGAAGAGCTCCGGCTCGTCGGCAAGGTCCTCGAGGTGCGCCGCTACCTCGACGGTGGCGTGTGATCCGCGCGCGCCATGGGCATCGAAGTGCGGCCGTTGCGTCCCCTATTCGACGCGTCGCAACACCACGTGCATGGACGCGCGGTCGAGCTCGGCCGCGCCACATTCGTTGAACACGCGGCGTCCGCTGAACGCGCACCGTGCTGGAACCTGGCCGAGCTCATCGGCCGCCTCAGTGAGCTCAGCGGCTGGCGCGCAAGCCCCGTGCTCTCCTTCGCGCTGGCGCTCGTGCTCGACGCACAGTGCTCGGGCGAGAACGCGGCCTGGATCACGCCGAAAGCCAGCTCGTTCTTCCCGCCCGACGCGGCCGAGAACGGCATCGATCTCGACGCGCTCCTCGTCGTACGTGTGAAAGAAGCCACGGACGCCGCGCGCGCGGCCGACATCGTGGCGCGCTCAGGATCCTTCGGCCTGATCGTGATCGATCTGGGCGCGCGCGCACACGTCTCGATGGCGATCCTCGCGCGTCTTTCCGGCCTCGCGCGCGCGCACGGCGCCGCGATCGTGTTCCTGACCGAGAAGCCGCGCGAGGAAGCTTCGCTCGGATCGTTGATCTCGCTGCGCGCCGATGCGCGCTTCGAGGCGAGCGGGACACAGGCGTTCACGTGCGAGCTGTGCGTCGCGAAGGACAAGCGTCGCGCGGGAACGTGGAAGCACACCGAGGAACGCCATGGACCGGATGGCTTGTGTTGAGCTGCCGACTCTTCCGCTGCAGCTCTTGCTGCGCGCGCATCCAGAGTGGCGTGACGAGCCGGTCGCGCTGATCGAGCGCGAAGCGCCGCACGCCGCGATCCTGTGCGTCAACGAAGAAGCGCGCCGCCTCGGAATCGCGCCCGGCATGCGCTATTCGGTCGCGCTCGGACTGTGCGCGAAGCTGTGCGCGGGCGTGTTCGAAAACAGCGCCGTCGCAACCGAGGTGGAAGGCATCGCCGAGCTCTTGCGGCGTTTTTCACCGCGCGTGGAAGCGTCCACGGAGCATCGCGGCACGTTCTGGCTCGACACGCGCGGACTCACGCCGCTCTACCCTTCGCTCGCCGATTGGGCACGCGCGATCGAGGCCGATCTGTGCGCCGCCGGCTTCGCGGCGACGATCGCGGTCGGCTTCCGGCGCTTTGCAAGCGCGGCGATCGCGCGCGCGCTGGCCCGGGGAATCGTGCTCTTCGAGTGCGCCGAAGAGGAGCACGCCGCACTCTTGCGCGTGCCGCTCGTGCACATCGGCCTCGAGCCGGCTGCGCGAGCGGAACTCGAGAAGCTCGGCGTCGAACGCGTCGGCGATCTCGTCCTGCTCCACGCGGGCAGTCTGCTGCGGCGCTTCGGTCCCAAGGTGCACGCCCTGCATCGCCGTGCCTCCGGTGATTTGCAGGAGCCGCTCACGCCGCAGCATCCGGTCATCCGGCCGCGGGCAAGTATCGGCCTCGAGTTTCCCGAGACCGATCGCGTGCGTTTGCTCGCGCTGTGCCAAGAGCTTCTCGCGCCATTGCTCACACGGCTCGAGGAACGCGGCGAGGTCGTCCTGACGCTCGCGTTTCACCTCACGCTCGACGACGCGCGCACGGTCGAAGAACACATTTCTCCGGCGGTGCCGACGCGCGATCGCGCTTGGCTCGTGCGCCTCCTCGAGCTGCGGCTCGAGTCGCTCTCTTTGAAACCGGGCGTCGCACGAGTCGAGATCGTGCTCGAGGCCGCGGCGCCGCGTGTTGCGGAGACGACTCTTTTCGCCGAGCGGCCGCGCCGCGATCCCGCGGCCGCGGCGAAGGCGATCGATGCGCTCACCGTGCTGCTCGGCCCCGGCAGCGTCGTGCACGCCCGTTTGCAAGACGCGCACTTACCCGAGGCGCGCTTCGCGTGGTCGCCCGGAACTTTGCCGCACAGACCCGCGCCGCACGCGCCGACTTCTCCGATGCTCGTGCGGCGCATTTTCCATGCACCGCACGCGCTCGCACCGCTCGCGCCGCACGCATCCGACGGCTGGCTCTTGCGCGGTGTCACGCACGGCTGCGTGCAGCGCTTGATCGGCCCGCATTCGTTGTCGGGCGGCTGGTGGCGGAGCGAAGTCGAGCGCGACTACCACTTCGCCGAGCTCAAGAACGGTGAGCTGTACTGGATCTTCTACGACAAGCGCCGCCGGCGCTGGTTCTTGCAAGGGAGCGTGTCGTGAGCGCCGCCCTACTCTGGTGCAAGAGCAACTTCTCGTTCCTCGAAGGCGCGAGCCATCCCGATGAATTGTGCGAGGAAGCGGCGCGCCTGGGTTACGACGCGCTCGCGCTCACCGACCGCGACGGCGTGTACGGCGTCGTGCGCGCGCACGTCAAAGCGCGCGACCTCGGTTTGAAGCTCATCGTCGGCGCGCAAGTCAGCGTCGACGACGGCTCGTCGATCGTGCTCTTGGCACAAGACCGCGCCGGCTACGCGAACTTGTGCCAGCTCCTCTCCACCGGACGACTGCGATCGGTGAAAGGCGCGAGCGTCGTCTCGTGGAGCGAGGTGTGCGAGCGCGCGAGCGGCTTGATCGCGCTGTGGGGCGGCGAAGAGAGCCGGCTTTCGCGCGCGGAAGAGTGCGACGAGATCGCCGGATCGCTCCGCGCTGCGTTCGGGGATCGGCTGTACGCGCTCGCCGCGCGCCACAGGCGCGCCGAGGAGGTCCGTCATGAAGCGCGACTGCGCGAGCGCGCGCGGCGCTTCTCGCTGCCGGTCGCGGCAGCGACCGAGGTGCTCTACCACAGGCAAGACCGGCGACGCGTGCAGGATCTCGTCACGTGCATCCGGCGCGGCACGACAATCTCGCAGGCCGGACGTTTCTTGAAACCCAACGCCGAGCATCACCTGAAGAGCCCGCACGCGTTCGCCGAGCTCTTCCACGACGATCTCGTCGCGCAAGCGCACACGCGCGACATCGCCGCGCGGTGCACGTTCTCGATGAGCGATCTGTCGTACCGCTACCCCGGCGAACGGTTGCCCGACGGCACGAGCGCGGCGCAGTGGTTGCGCCAGCTGACGTTCGAAGGTGCGCGCGCACGTTATGGCGCGCGCATTCCCGCGCCAGTCGTCGCGCAAGTCGAACGCGAGCTCACGCTGATCGACGAGCTCGACTACGGCGGCTACTTCCTCACCATCCACGACCTCGTCCTGTTCTGCGAGCGCGAGAAGATCCTGTGCCAGGGCCGCGGCTCGGCGGCCAACTCCGCCGTCTGCTATTGCCTGCGTATCACCGCCGTCGACCCGGTGCGGATGGATCTGCTCTTCGAGCGCTTCTTGTCGAAGGAACGCGCCGAGCCACCCGACATCGACCTCGACATCGAGCACGAGCGGCGCGAGGAAGTCATCCAGTACATGTACGCGAAGTACGGCCGCGCGCACGCCGCGATGGTCGCGAACCTCGTGTGCTACCGCGCGCGCTCGGCGGTGCGCGACGTCGGCAAGGCGCTCGGCTGGAAGGAGAGTCAATTGCTGCGCGTCGCGGAGCTCTTGTCGCACTGGGACGGCATCGAGGAAGGTGTTTTCACACAGGCCGGCATCGACACGTCGACGCACGCGTGCCGCTTGCTGCTCGAGCTGGCGAGCGAGATCGAAGGTTTCCCGCGCCATCTCTCGATCCATCCGGGCGGTTTCCTGCTCGGCCACGAGCCCGTGTCGACGCTCGTGCCGATCGAGAACGCGACCATGCCGGATCGCACGGTCATCCAATGGGACAAGGACGACGTCGAGGCGCTCGGTCTTTTCAAAGTCGACTTGCTCGGTCTCGGCGCGTTGACGCACTTGCACCGCGCGTTCGATCTCTTGCGCGAGCACCACGGCCTCGAGCTCACGATCGCCACGGTGCCGCCGGACGATCGCGCGACGTTCGAGCAGATCTCGCGCGCCGACACCGTCGGCGTGTTCCAGATCGAGAGCCGCGCGCAGATGTCGATGCTGCCGCAGTTGGGGCCCAAGACGTACTACGACCTCGTGATCGAGATCAGCATCGTGCGCCCCGGCCCGATCACGGGCGGCATGGTGCATCCGTTTCTCCGGCGTCGAAACGGAGAGGAGACCGTCGAGTATCCGCACGAGTGCCTGCGGCCGGTGCTCGAGAAGACGCTCGGCGTGCCGCTCTTCCAAGAGCAAGTGATGAAGCTCGCCGTCGTCGCCGCCGACTACACGCCGGGCGAAGCCGATGCGCTGCGGCGCGACATGGCCGCGTGGAAGAAGACGGGGCGCATCGCGCAGCACCGCGAACGCTTGATCACGCGCATGCAGAAAAAAGGCATCGCGATCGAGTTCGCCGAGCGCGTGTTCCAGCAGATCCTGGGCTTCGGCGAGTACGGCTTTCCCGAGAGCCACGCCGCGAGCTTCGCGCTGATCAGCTACGCCGGCGCGTGGATCAAGTGCCATCACCCGGCGGTGTTCGCGTGCTCGCTGCTCAACGCGCAACCGATGGGCTTCTACTCGGTGGCGACGATCGTCGAGGACGCGAAGCGACACGGTGTCGAAGTGCGGCCGGCTGACGTGCAGAGAAGCCGCTGGGACTGTTCGCTCGAAAAGAAGGACGACGTCCTCGCCGTGCGCATGGGCCTGCGCTTCGTGAGGAACCTCGGCTACGGCGCGGGCCGCGCGATCGAGATCGCGGTCGACGAAGCTCCGTTCACGTCGATCGAGGACTTCCACCGACGCACGAAGATCTCCGAGAACGCATTGAAAAGCCTCGCCGAAGCCGGAGCGTTCGAGCAGCTCGAGCGCGAGCGCCGTTCCGCGCTGTGGAGCGCCGTCGGTGCCTCGCGAACGGAAGCGCACGAGATGTTCGCGGGTGAAGCCCACGCCGAACCGCCGGCGCGCTTCGCTCCGCTCTCGGAGTTCGACACGATTCGCTGGGACTACGCCGCGACGAACTACAGCGCGCGCAGCCATCCGCTCGCGCCGTTGCGCGCGGAGCTCGACGCACTCGGCCTGCCCGATGCACGCCGTGTGTCGAAGATGCGCGACGGCGCACGCGTGGACTACGCGGGCCTCGTAATCTGTCGCCAACGACCGGGAACCGCGGCCGGCGTGACGTTCATGACGTTGGAAGACGAGACGGGCTTCGTGAACGTGATCGTGAAGCCGGTGGTGTTCGAGGCGCACGCCGTATTAGGAAAGACGCGCGCGTTCCTGGGCGTGTCGGGCCGGTTGCAGGTGAAAGGCAGCAGCGTGCAGCTGCTCGCGAAGAAGCTCTGGGTCCCCGAAGTCGACAGCGAGCCCCAAAGCGGCGGTAGTCGCGATTTCCACTGACGGCGACAGCCGCGACTTTCACTAGCGATCCGCGCGAATCGCACGATCGCGGTTACTGACCATGCGCGACTCGGTAGCTCGCACGCGCAGATCCGAGGAGATCGCTCCTGGCTTCAGCGTCGAAGCCGCCTCTCCACGGACTGCCGTGAGGGAGACCCGATCGATGCACGCCAAGAGCCCCGTCGTATTCCTGAAGCGCGCGTTCCAGAACTCGCCGTGGATCGTGATGGCGATCGCACTGCACGCGATCGTGATCTCGATCGCCGCGATCTCGTACATGCATCGGTCGCCGGAGCCGGAGGATACCGCGCAAAGTCAGATCCGCATCTCCGAGCGACGCGCGGAGTTGCCGGAGGAGATCGCGCCGCCGGAAGAGCTCCCGTCCCGCACGGCGATCCCGAAGATGGACCTCGTCGAGCTCGTGCCCATCGACGAGGAGGTCTACACCTTCGTCGACGACCCCGTGATTCCACCGGACCTCACGCAAGCGATCGGCGATCCTTTGAACTCGGCCGACAGCATCGGCGGCGATCTCAGCAGCACGGCAATCGGCGCCGGCGACGGCGGCGGCTCGCGTGGGACGCGACCGACCTCGCGATTCAACCGGCGACCGGGAATCGGTACGGGACCGGGAGGCCGCACACCGATCGCGCAGCCGCTCGGCATCGAGAAAGCCGTGCTCGAGGGACTGCGGTGGCTCGCGCGCCACCAGAACGCGGACGGATCGTGGGGCGTCGCGTCGCTGCGCGACGTGTGTCCTACGGACGCACGCTGCTCCGCGGAAGCCGACAAGCTCAGCGATCACTACGACGTCGGATTGACGGGTCTCGCGCTGCTCGCGTTCCTGGGCACGGGGCTGAGCCACGAGTCGAACGCGCTGATCGTCGATCCGGTCCGCGGCGTTGCGCACCGGGCGGGCGACATCGTCAAGAACGGCCTCTTGTGGCTCGCGAAACGGCAGAACGCGGACGGCTCGTTCTCGAAGGATCGCGCGTTCCTCTACAACGAGGCACTCGCCACGCTGGCGATGGCCGAAGCGTACGGCCTGACGCAGAACCGCTACTGGAAGGAGCCGGCGCAGCGCAGCATCGACTTCCTCCAGCGCGCGCAGAAACCCAATCCGTCTGGCCGGGGATTGTGGGGTTGGCGCTACACGTCACGCGTCGAGATCGAAGACTTCCGCCGCGCGGGCAGCCAGGACGACGCGTACCTGAAGGAGCTCTACGACGCCGATACCTCCGTCACCGGCTGGGTCGTGATGGCGCTCAAGTCGGCGCAGATCTCGGGTCTCTCCGTCTCGGACGAGGCGATGGAAGGCGCGATGGATTTCTGCAAGTGGGTCACGCCGGAGGGACCCGACGCACAGCGCGGACTCGTCGGCTACCTCGACGCGAAAGGCGCCGGCTCGCCGCTCACCGGACCGAACGACGCGGGGTTCGTCTATCACCCGACGTCGATGTCCGCGCTGGGCATGTGCATTCGCATCTTCACGCAGCACGATCCGCGCGATCCGTTCCTCGAGCAGGCCGCGCAGCGCATCGTCAAGGATCTGCCGCGGCTCCACACGGACAAGAGTCAGCCATCGCCGGTGGATTACTACTACTGGTACTACGCTTCGCTCGCGCTCTACCAATTCGATGGACCGGACAGTCCCAGGTCGAGCGGCAAGTACTGGTCACCTTGGAACAAGGCGATGGTCGAGTCGGTCTTGGCGCTGCAGGACAAGAACGACCGCGCTTGCAGCCGCGGCGGATGGATGAACGGCGATCGCTGGAGCTACACCGGCGGCCCGCTCTACTCGACCGCGCTCAACGTCCTCACGCTTGAGGTCTACTACCGCTACGAGAACGCGTTCGGCTCCGGCAAGGACTTGGCCGGCCCCGGCTCAAAAGGCGCCGCCGACGCGAAGCCGCAGACGCCCGAAGCGGCCAAGAGCTCGGCGGGAAAAGGTGGCCGCTGATGTTCGCTGCCCTCGTTTTCATCGCCGCCCTCGCGCCC
>JANLUN010000576.1:0-1811 GCA_031363505.1 Planctomycetota bacterium
GATGGTCGCGCGGAGCACGCCGCCGGTGTGGAAGTTCTCGACCAAGGGATAGAAACGGATCTCGCCCTGGCGGCTGCGCACCGCGACGAGGGAGAGCTCGCGCTCGAACGACACGAACTCTTCCAGCACCAGTGGCCGGCCAGCCAGACGCTTCCAGGCCGTGATGACGTCGCTGTCGTCGCGCAGCACCATCTGTCCCTTGCCGTCGTACCCGCCTCGCCGAGTCTTGATTACCGCCGGAAATCCGAGAGTAGCAACGGCGCGTTCGAGTTCGTCGCGCGTATCGATCGGTGCAAACGCAGCGAGCGGGATCCCGAGTTCGAGCAGGAAGCGCTTCTCGAGCAGGCGATCCTGCGCGATTTCCAATGCGCGTACGGGAGGGTAGATGGGCTTCGTCTCGCACGCGGCACGCAGCTGGCCGGCGTCGAGACTCTCGCTCTCGAACGTAATCACGTCCGAATCGTTCGCGAGCGCGCGCAGGTCGCTCAGGGAGTCGCCACTTCCGACGATCGCACACGTGACGCGCCCCGCGGGCTCGTTTGGGCTCGCGCACAGCGCCTGCACGCGCACGCCGAGCGGATGTGCTGCGAGCGCAAGCATCCGCGCGAGTTGTCCACCGCCGACGATGCCGAGCTTCACGCGGTCGCCTCCCGTGGATCGGTGTTGGCGAGCACGGCTTCCGTCTGCGCTGCACGCCAGCGCTCGAGCGCCGAACGGACCGTCGCATCGGAGCGCCCCAAGATCGCGGCCGCCAACAGCGCTGCGTTGATCGCACCGCTCTTGCCGATCGCGAGCGTCCCGACAGGAACCCCGGCCGGCATCTGGACGATCGACATCAACGAGTCCATGCCGTGCAGCGCCCGCGAGTCGACCGGCACACCAAGCACCGGCAGGATCGTCTTCGCGGCGGCCATGCCGGGCAGATGCGCCGCGCCGCCGGCGCCCGCGATCAAGACGTCGAGCCCGCGCGCTTCCGCGCCGCCGACCCATTCGAAGAGTCGGTCTGGCGTGCGATGCGCCGACACGACCTCGACCTCGTGTTCGATCCCAAGAGCCGTCAGCGTCGCGGAAGCGTGCTGCAGCGTCTCCCAATCCGAACGCGAGCCCATGATCACACCGACCCGCGCACCCGGCGCGTGTTCCTTCACGGCACCGAGCCCTTCGTGATCCGCGCGCCCTCGCTGCGACGGTTCGCGATCAGCGAGCCCACGATGGAGGCACCGAGGATCCCCGCGATGATGCACAGCGAAGCGACGACCGGCACCTTGAAGAAGTCCGTCGCGATCATCTTGCTCCCGACGAAGACCAAGACGAACGCCAGGCCGAGCTTGAGGTAGCGGAACTTGTCGATCACTCCCGCCAAGAGGAAGTACAGGGATCGCAAGCCGAGGATCGCGAAGATGTTCGAGGTGAACACGATGAACGGATCTTTGGTGATCGCGAAGATCGCCGGGATCGAATCCACCGCGAAGACGACATCGGTCGCTTCGACCACGAGCAGCGCGAGGAACAGAGGGGTCGCGACGAGTCGCGCGCCCTGACGCGTGAAGAACTTCGCACCGTCGAAGTCCTCGCTGACCGGGAAAAAGCGCCGGAACAGCTTCACGACCGGATTCGAGGCCGGATCGTAATTCACGTTGCGCTGCACGAGCAGCTTGATGCCGGTGAGCACCAAGATCGCACCGAAGACGTAGATCGCCCAGTGGAACTTCGCCAGGAACGCACCACCGACCACGATGAAGATCCCGCGCATGAGCAGCGCGCCGAGGATCCCCCAGAAGAGCACTCGGTGCTGCAGCGCGCTCGGTACC
>JANLUN010000598.1:0-1290 GCA_031363505.1 Planctomycetota bacterium
GTCGAGGAACACCGCGTCGAAACCGAAGCGCGTCGCGAGCGCTTCGATCTGGCCGGCCAGATCGGCCTGCCAACCTGGATGACCCGGGTTCAGCCACGCCTGCCAGCCGGTGTCGTGTGCGCGCGAGAGATCCCAGTCGGGCGTGTTGCCGTGGAAGCGGTTGCCGGTGGCGCTCTTCAGGTAGGCGCTCGCGTCGAGGTCGCGAAAGCGTGGTAGCCAGGCATTCACGCAGTTGGCGCCGAACATCGGCATCAGGTGGATGCCGAGTGCGCGGGCGCCATCGCAGAGTTTCGCAAAGCCCGCGTCGCCGCCGAGTCTCGGCTCGGCGCGGTACTCGCCGTAGTTCCAGTAGTAGCGACCTTCCCATCCCGGCAGATACGCGAGAACGCGTCGCGGCTCGGTGCGCGCGGCGACGAAGCGCAGCAGCTCGAGCATCGCCGCGTAGTCGAGGAAGACGCGACCGCTCCAGTGCATGCCGTGCAGCACGACCACCAATGCGAGATCGCGCGCCCAGCCCGGCACGTCGCTGCGCTCCGCGAACGGATGCAGCCCGAACGCGCGTTCGATGAACGCGACGTGCTCGGCCTCGCTCGCGCGCACGTCGCCGCCGCGATCGACGATGAAGTCGGGCGTCTCGATCGTCGTTGCAAAGCGCGAAGCCGCTTGCTCGTGGATCAGCTCGGCGGCGCCGCGTCCCGCGAGATCGCCGACGCGTTCGCGGTACAGCGCGAAGCGTTTCTCGCGTACCTGCGAATCCTCGGCGCGCAACGCGAGCAGCGTGGCCCCCGCCCGCAGCCACAGCAGTGGCGTCGGAAGCCGCATCGGGTACGCAAACAGTTCGCCGTGATCGCCGACCGGCGCGAACGCGGTGCCGTCGCTCGACACGGCGAGGGCAGGATCGAGGTCGCGCAACAACAGCTTCGTGCAGCGGATCGGTTCGCCGGCGCTGGCCGACACACGCATCCGTATCCGATCGCGCCCGTCGTCCTCCACTTCGATCGCAATGGAACCCGCGGCTGTCTGCTGGCCGCCCGCGCAGCGCAGGCCGCTCGCGAGGATGCGAACGCGGCGGTCCTCGCGATCGATGCGGACGTGGTCGGGATCGATGCCGTAGAGATTCTCGGTCGTCACCAGCTGCACCGAGAGGCGCAGACCGAAGCAATCGAAGAGCGGATCGCCGAAATCGAAGCTCGCGAAGTGCATCGGCCGAAGGTAGTGGGCGCGTGCTGTTCAGACGTCCGCGCGAACGAAGATCCACAGAGGCGAGAGCAGTAGCGTCGCGGTCGTGAG
>JANLUN010000628.1:0-1912 GCA_031363505.1 Planctomycetota bacterium
ACCGCGATCGTCGAGCACATGGGCGGCGGCTTCGGCGCGAAGTTCGGGCTCGGGTTCGAAGGCAAGGCTGCGTGCGAGCTCGCGAAGGAGCTCAAGCGCCCGATCCACTTGATGCTGACGCGTCCCGACGAGTTCGTGACGGGCGGCAATCGCAGCGGATGCCAACAGCGATTGATCGGCGGCATGAGCGCGGACGGTCGGCTCGAAGCCTTGGTCGCGCGCGTCAACGTCCTCGGCGGCCTGAGCGACGGATCGTTCGCCGGTCAGCCGTACATCTATTCATGCGAGAACCGCTGGTCCGGCACCGTCTCGATATACACGCATACCGATCGAAGCGTTGCGATGCGCGCTCCCGGTCACCCGCAAGCGTCGTTCGGCATCGAGTCGCTCCTCGACGAGCTCGCGTACAAGCTGAAGCTCGATCCGCTCGAAGTGCGCAAGAAGAACCTGCGCGATCCGGCCTACGCGCGGCAACTCGACGAAGTCGCGCGTGCAATCGGATGGGACGCGCATCCGAACCGCACGGCGCCGGGCAAGGCCGAAGGCGGCGTCAACGTCGGGATCGGTTTCGCCGTGGGGACGTGGGGCGGCGGCGGCCATCCCGAGTGCGAAGTCGACGTCAAGATCGAGCGCGACGGCAGCGTGAGCGCGACCGTCGGTTCGCAGGATCTCGGCACCGGTACGCGCACGTACATCGCCGCCATTGTCGCCGAGGAATTCGGACTCGAGCTCGCGCAAGTGAAAGCTCGCATCGGAAGCAACCGCTTCGGACAAGCGAACGGATCGGGCGGCAGCACGACCACGGCATCGCTCGCGCCCGCGGTGAAGCACGCAGCCTACGTGACGCGCACGAAGTTCGCCGAACGGCTTGCACCGACGCTGCGCACGAAACCGGAGCTCGTGACGTTCAAGGCCGGGAGCGTGGAAGACGCAGCGGACGCGACGCGCAAGCTCACGTGGAAGCAAGCGTGTGCGACGCTCGGGAGCGAAGGCCTCGCGGGGCGCGGCACGTGGCAAGCGAACCTCGCCGCCGGAGGTGTCCACGGCGCACAAGCGGCCAAGGTCGCCGTCGACACGCGCACAGGGCGTGTACAGGTGCTCGCGATGGTCGGATGTCAGGACTGTGGCTTACCGCTCAATCGGCTGGCGGTGAAGAGTCAGCTCAACGGCGGAATGATCCAGGCGCTGTCCTACGCGCTGCTCGAAGGCCGCGTGATCGATCCCGTCCTCGGGCTGCAGCTCAACGCGAACCTCGAGGACTACAAGATTGCGGGTACGCTCGAGATCCCCGAGATGACGCCGCTGATCGACGACGGCGACACGCGCTCCGCGGTGATCGGCATGGCCGAGCCGGCGATCATCCCCGGCCACAGCGCGATCGCGAACGCAGTCCATAACGCTTGCGGCGCGCGCGTGCGCGAGCTCCCGTTGACGCCGGACAAGGTGCTGCTCGCGATGAGTCGCTTCTCCTGAGCCATGAAAAGCTTCAGCCTGCTGCAACCGAAGAGCGTCGACGAAGCGATCCGCTTGCTGGATCGCGCGCGGCGGCCTGAGCCCGCGGGCGGGCGCAAGCTGCTCGCCGGTGGACAGGATCTCCTGACGGAGATGAAGGAGCACCTTGCCGAACCGGACGAACTCGTCAACCTGAAGTCCATTCCCGGGCTCGATCGCATCGCGGAGGCAAGCGGCGCGCTCACGATCGGCGCGCTATGCACGCTTTCCAAGCTCGCGGAGGCTGCGCCGGTGCGCGAGCACTTGCGCGTGCTGCGCGAAGCGGCGCTGTCCGTGGCGAGTCCGCAGATCCGCAGCCAAGGCACGGTCGGCGGAAACCTGTGCCAGCGTCCGCGCTGTTGGTACTACCGCAACGAGAACGCGCGCTGTCTGAAAAAGGGCGGCAGCGAGTGCTTCGCGT
>JANLUN010000700.1:0-1760 GCA_031363505.1 Planctomycetota bacterium
GACCACCGCAGATGTCGTCGCACGCGAGCGGGCTTATCCCGCGAGCACGGGTTCCGCTTCGTCGCCCGTCGAAGTCCGCGCATCGACGCGCGCCGACGACGACGCACGCGACGCTTTCGTGCGCAGTCATCCGCGCGGAACGCTGTTCCATCTCGCCGGTTGGCGGCGCGCGGTCGAGAAGGCCTTCGCGCACCCCGCGCGCGATCTCGTGGCCGTGCGCGGCGGAGAGATCGTCGGCGTGCTGCCGTTGATGCGCTGCCGCGGTCTTCTCGGCGGGGCGCATCTCATCTCGACGCCGTACGGCGTGTACGGCGGGCCGCTCGGGAGCACGCACGACGACGAGCGCGCGCTCACCGACGCCGCGTGTGCGATGGCTGTGCGCGAGAACGTCGGCCGGCTCGAGCTGCGCTGTCTCGAGGACCCCGGGCTCGATCTAGTCGGCTCCGATCGCTACGCGACGTTCATCCACGCGTTGCCGACCGACCCCGCCGACGTGATGAAGCGCATGCCGAAGCGCGCGCGCGCGGAGGTGCGCAAGTCGATCGAGAAGCACGGCGTCGAGCTGTCGGAGGGCGCTCAGTATCTGCCCGACCTCGTGCGCCTCTTCCACGCGAGCAAGCAGCACCTCGGCTCGCCGGGACTTCCGCTGCGCTGGTTCCAAGCGCTGATCGACGAGCTTCCCGGTCAAGTGCTCGTGCACCTCGCGCGCAAGGGCGACGAGCCGATCGCCGCGACGATGTCGTTCCTCTACGAGGACACGTTCCTCTTCTACTACATCGGCACGACGGCCGACGGGAACCGCTCGTACAACGTGACGAACTTCTTGTGCACGCGGTTGCAGGAGTGGTCGGTCGAGCGCGGATTGAAACGATTCGATCTCGGCCGCAGCCGGACCGATTCGGGCGCATTCAGTTTCAAAGTGCACCAAGGGTTCGAGCCGACGCCGCTCGCGTATCGCTACAAGCTCGTGAAGAGCCAGGGTCTGCCGTCGTTCACGCCGTCGAACCCGCGCACGAAGTTCTTGCGCGACACGTGGGCGAAGCTGCCGCCGTGGCTCACGCTGCGTTTGTCGGACCGCGTGGCGCGCTATCTACCCTGAGCGCCCACACGCGGCACGCGCGGCGGTGAGCACGTCCTGCGCGGTGTGTTTGGGAGCCCGACCGACGCTCGATAGCCGCGCCCGCTCGTCGTTGCCCTTGCCGGTCGACACCAAGATGCCGCGCACGCCGAGCGCCTGGCCCGCGAGAAGATCGCGTTCCGCATCGCCGATGATCCAACTGCGCGCGAGGTCGAGTCCGAGGTCGTGCGCGGCGCGGGCGAGCAGCGCGGGTCTCGGCTTGCGACACTCGCAGTAGCACGTCAGCGCGGTCACGCCCTCCGTCGGATGGTGGGGGCAGAAGTAGATCGCGTCGAGGTGTGCGTGTTCCTTCGCGAGCTCGGTCGACAGGTGCGCGTGGATGTGCTCGAGATCGCCTTCGGTGATGAGCCCGCGCGCGATCGCGCTTTGATTCGTGACGAGCACGGCCACGAGGCCCGCGTTGTTGACGAGGCGCACGGCTTCCGCCGCGCCTGGCAAGAGTTCGAGATCCGACGGTCGTCGAACCCAATCGCTCTCGCGCGTCAACGTCCCGTCGCGATCGAAGAACACCGCCGGTCGCGATTGTGTCGACGGATCGCGCGCGCTCGCCGAGCTCACTGGTCGGCCGCGCGCTCGAGCCGCACGTACACGCGCGCGGGCATCAACACTCGGCGCGTCTGCA
>JANLUN010000716.1:0-4969 GCA_031363505.1 Planctomycetota bacterium
CACGGTGATCGAGACCGTGCGCAGCGGTTCGAGCTCGACCGGCTCCGACTCGATGGTCGGCTCCGTCATGGGCACGCCGGCGTACATGGCGCCCGAGCAGGCGCAAGGCGAAGTCGACATGCTCGACGAACGCGCCGACGTGTTCTCGCTCGGCGCGATCTTGTGCGAGCTGCTCACCGGACGGCCGCCGTACGAAGCCGTCGAGGGGAAGAGCATTCTCGCGCAGGCTGCGCAAGCGAAGCTCGGTCCCGCGCGCGCGCGCATCGAGAGTTGCGGCGCCGACCCGGCACTCGTGGCACTGTGTCTCGAGTGCCTGACACCCGCGCGCGAAGCGCGGCCGGCGAACGCCGACGAAGTGGCGAAAGCCGTGCACGCGTACATCACGTCGACGGAGGAGCGCGCGCAAAAGGCCGAGCTCGCGACGGCCGAGGCGCGCATCAAGGCCGAAGAGGAACGCCGCCGGCGCAGGCTCACGGTCGCGCTCGCGGTGACGGTCGTCGGCGCGCTCGCGCTCGTCGTCGTCGGATTCTGGTGGGTGAATCGCGAACGCGCGCAACAGGCCGAAGAGCGAGCACGGCGCGCCGAACAAACGCGCGTGGCGGTGGAAGCCGCGCACGGCGAGTCGATCGAGTTCGCGCAGGCCGGCAAACCCGAGGAGGCACTCGCGTCCGCGAAGCGTGCGCTCTCTCTGGCCGAAACCGGCGACGCCGATGCCGCGCTGCTCGAGCGCGCGCGCGGCTTCGTGACGAAGGCCGAGCTCGATCTCGGCGCGGCGGAGCGCGAACGCGAGGTGGCGCGGCAGGACGAGACGCTGCGCTCACGGCTCATCGACCTGCGCCTCGCGCAGATGGCGACGCTCGACAACCCGGGGCGCGAGGCCGCGCTCGACGCGGACTTCACGCGCGCGTTCCACGACTACGGCGTCGATCTCGAAGGCGCGGATCTCGTGCCCGCGCTCTCGCGCATCCGCGAACGAAGGATCGCCGAGGAGGTCGCGCTCGCGCTCGACGACTGGGGTCGCCTGCGCCGCAGAGTGCACGGCGCCCGATCGGAGAAGGCCGAGAACCTCTTCTACTTGGCGATGGACCTCGACCCTGAGCCCGTTCGCAAACGCATGCGCGAGGCGATCGCCGCGAAGGATCTCGACGTGATGCTCGAGCTCGCTGCTCCCGCGAACCTGCCGAAGCTCGCGCCCGGGTCGATCTTCGTGCTGAGCGCGGCGCTGTGGGATTACGAGGAGTACCGGCCCGACGTCTACCGCTTGTACGAGCAGGCGTTGCCCCTGTACCCCGACGACTACGTGCTCCAGTCCGCGGGCGGCTTCTGCTTCCAAAAGGGCGGTCGAACGCGGTCGGCGCTGGCGTGCGCTGCAGCGGCCCTGAGCTTGCGACCGAGCGACATCACCGCGCGCTTGAAGCTCTCGGACATGCAGTTCTACCAAGGACAAGTGGTTGCCTCCGCGACGACCGCGCGTGCGTGCATCGCTCTGGATCCATCGAACGCAATGGGCCACTACAACTTGGGCCTGGCGCAGATCATGCTCGGCGAGTACACGGACGCGCTCGCCAGCCTGACGCGCTCCCTCGAGCTCGAAGACGATCCCTTCCGGCGTGTGGATCTGCGGACCGCGCAGTACTACGCGAGCGTGCTCTCGCGCGAGGAGCTCGCGACGTGGCTCGCCAAAGAGACGACGCCGCTCAACGTGGCCACGTATCTCTTCGCGCTCGTCGATCACCCCGATCCGACGAAGCGCGATCCAGAGCTCGTCTTGCGCACGCTCGAGGAGCGCGCCCCGTCGTTCGCTGACTCTCGCTGGCCGCATCTCGTGAAAGCGATCGCGCGCGTCCGCCTGAAGGACTGGCCCGGCGCGCTCGCGGCCATCGAGGATCGACTCAAGCTGCCGCAGGCGATGTTCATGACACCCACGGCCTTCGACTTCCTGCGCGCGCTCATCTACAGCCGCCTGGGTCGCGACGGCGAGGCCCTCGAGTGTTACCGGCGCGGCATGGCCCAGTGGGACGAGCAGACCGTCGACGCCGCCGCCGCCTGGGAGCACTCCGACGGGATGCGCTGGCGGCGCGAAGCGGAAGCGGCGATGGCGAAGTGATCGCCAGGGACAGCGGTCCTCGCGATCGGACTCCAAAGGTCGAACTTCGTTGATCCACTCGGACGGGGAATGACGCTTGGAGTCCTAGACTGCAGGGCGAGCCCCCGTCCCCCCGTCGTCGAGAGGTCCGAGTGCCCGACGAACCCAAATCCCAGCGTTCCGTCCTCGCGTTGATCGCCGATCGCACGGGCGTCGCGCCCAAGGTCTTCCTGTCCGATCTGGACTCGGAGCACGGCGCGTCGCCGGTGGTCGATCCGACTTCGACCGCGTCGAAGCTCGTGCCGCAAGGGCGCGGCAACTACCAATTGCTCGGCGAGATCGCGCGCGGCGGCATGGGCGTGATCCTCAAGGGCCACGACACCGATCTCGGCCGCGACGTCGCGGTGAAGGTGCTCGACAGCGAGCTGTCCAAGAGGCCCGAAGTCGTCCAGCGCTTCGTCAAGGAAGCGCAGATCGGTGGACAGCTCCAGCACCCCGGCATCGTGCCGGTGTACGAGCTCGGCTTGATGGCAGACGATCGGCCCTACTTCACGATGAAGCTCGTGAAGGGACGCACGCTCGCCGCGCTCTTCGGGCAGCGCAAGCTCGCGAGCGACAACCGCGGCCGCTTGCTCGCCATCTTCGAGTCGGTGTGTCAGACGATGGCGTACGCGCACTCGAAGGGTGTGCTGCACCGCGACCTCAAGCCGGCCAATGTCATGGTCGGCGCGTTCGGCGAAGTGCAGGTCGTCGATTGGGGACTCGCGAAAGTGTTGCGCCGCGGCGGCGTCGCGGACGAGAAGCGCGCCAAGGAGACCCTGCACACGGTGATCGAGACCGTGCGCAGCGGTTCGGGTTCGGCCGGTTCGGACTCGATGGTCGGCTCCGTCATGGGCACGCCGGCGTACATGGCGCCCGAACAGGCGCAAGGCGAGGTCGATCAGCTCGACGCGCGCGCCGACGTGTTCTCACTCGGTGCGATCCTGTGCGAGCTCCTCACCGGACGGCCGCCCTACGAGGAGCAAAACGGCGAGCCGATCCTGACGCAGGCGTCGCGCGCCAAGCTCCAACCCGCGCGCGCCCGCATCGAGGCGTGCGAGGCGGATCCGCAGCTCGTGCAGTTGTGCCTGCAGTGCCTGATGCCGGCGCGGACGGCTCGGCCCGCCAACGCGGGCGAAGTGGCGAGCGCCGTTCACGAGTACTTGGCCTCGGTCGAAGAACGCGCGCAGAAGGCCGAGCTGGCGGCCGAGAAGGCGCGCATCAAAGCGGCGGAGGAACGCCGAGCGCGGCGGCTCACCGTCGCTCTCGCCGGCACGATCGCCGTCGCGCTCGTGCTCGGCGGCGGCGGCTTGTGGTGGGTCGGGCGCGAGCGCGAGCGCCGCGCCGTGCACACGCGCGCGGCTGTCGAGGCCGCGCACGGTGAGTCAAGTGAGCTCGGTCGCGCCGGCAAACCCGAGCAGGCGCTGGCGGCGGCGCGCCGCGCGCTCTCGCTCGCGGAAACCGGCGAGGCGGATGCGGATCTGATCGAGCGTGCGCGGCGATTCGTCGCAGAGGCGCAACTCGAAATGAGTGCGGCCGAGCGCGAGCGGACGCTGCGCGCACAAGACGACGCCTTGCGCGAACGGCTGATCGACCTGCGCTTGAGACAGATCGCCGCGAACCACAACCATCCGCGCGAGATCGAGCTGGACGCGGACTTCGCGAAGGCCTTTCGCGATTACGGAGTCGAGCTCGAGGGCGACGATCTCGTCCCCGCTCTGACGCGCATCCGCGAGCGCTCGCTCGCCGGCGAGGTCGCACTCGTGCTGGACGACTGGGGCCGCCTGCGGCGCCACGTGCGCGGCGACATGTCGAAGGAGTCCGAGAACCTCTTCCTCCTCGCGATGGACCTCGATCCCGATCCGGAGCGACTGCGCATGCGCGAAGCGATCGCAGCGCACGACCGCGCGGTGATGCTCGAGCTGACCTCGAGGGAGAACCTGCCGAAGCTCCAGCCGGGCTCGATCTCGATCTTGTGCGCGGAGCTATGGGGCGAGGGGACTCTCGATCGCCGACCGGACGTCTACCGCATCCTGGATCAGGCGCTCCAGCTGTATCCGGGCGACTTCCTGCTGCAGGCGTTCGCAGGCTCGTTCTACAACCAGGGTCAGCGCTTCGAGTCCGCGCTCTTCTGCCGCGCGGCGGCGATGAGCTTGCGACCGGGTGATCTCGCCACGCGTGCGGACGTCGCGGAGTCGTTGTGGTTGCTCGGCCGCCTCACGGATGCGCAGACGACATTACGGACGTGCGTGACCGCGGATCCGTCGAACGCCGTCGCTTGGCAACTCCTGAGCGCGGTCCAGATCACGCTCGGTGACTACGCGGGCGCGCTGGCGAGCGTGACGGACAAGCCGGGGGTCGAATCCGATCCGGAGATGCGCGTGGCGCTCTACATCGCGCAGTACTACGCCGGCATCCGCGTGCGCGAGCAGATCGAGCGCGACCTCGCGAACGAACCGGCCGCGTACAACGTCGCGGCGTACTTGCTCGCGCTGGCGGATCACCCCGATCCCAAGCAGCGCGAACCGGCGCTCGTGCTGCGCAACTTGGAGGCCCGGGCGTCGTCATTCCCCGGCGAGCGTTGGCGTTCGGCGGTCGAAGCGATCGCACGCGCGCGCATCGAGGACTGGAGCGGCGCGCTCTCCGTCATCGATCACCGCGAGCCGCGCTCGAACGTGATGGTCTTGACTCCGATGGCCCACGAATTCCTGCGCGCGCTGATCTACAGCCGCGCCGGCCGCGGCGCGCAGGCACGCACTTGCTACGAACTCGGCATCGCGGAGTGGAACGAGCGAACCGCGCTCGATCCCGTCGCGTGGGAACGCTCCGACGCGATGCGCTGGC
>JANLUN010000773.1:0-4317 GCA_031363505.1 Planctomycetota bacterium
CGAGGAGACCGTCGCGCTCATCGCCGGCGGTCACTCGTTCGGCAAGACGCACGGCGCGGCGCCGGCGACGAACGTCGGCGTCGAGCCCGAAGGCGCTGGTCTCGAGGCGCAGGGACTCGGTTGGGCGAGCAAGTTCAACTCCGGCAAGGGCGGGGATGCGATCACCAGCGGACTCGAAGTCACGTGGACGACGACGCCGACGCGCTGGAGCAACAACTTCCTCGAGAACCTCTTCGGGTTCGAATGGGAGCTCACGAAAAGTCCGGCGGGCGCGCACCAGTGGACGCCGAAGGGCGGCGCGGGCGCCGGCACCGTCGTCGACGCGCACGATCCTTCGAAGCGGCGTGCGCCGGGGATGCTGACCACGGATCTCTCGCTGCGCTTCGATCCGGTGTACGAGAAGATCGCAAGGCGATTCCTCGCGCACCCCGATCAACTCGCCGATGCGTTCGCGCGAGCGTGGTTCAAGTTGACGCACCGCGACATGGGACCGCGCGCGCGCTACCTCGGGCCGGAAGTGCCGAAGGAGCAGTTCCTGTGGCAGGACCCGATTCCCGCGGTCGATCATCCGCTCGTCGACGCGAAGGACGTGGCGGCGCTGAAGGGGAAGGTCCTCGCTTCGGGCCTCTCCGTGTCGCAGCTCGTGTCGACAGCGTGGGCGTCGGCATCCACGTTCCGCGGTTCGGACAAGCGCGGCGGCGCGAACGGCGCGCGCATCCGGCTCGCGCCGCAGAAGGATTGGGCCGTCAACCAGCCGGCGCAGCTCGCGAAGGTGCTGAAGACGCTCGAGGGGATCCAGAGCGAGTTCAATCGTTCGCAATCCGGCGGCAAGAAGATCTCGCTCGCCGATCTGATCGTGCTCGCCGGATGCGCAGCAGTCGAACAGGCGGCGAAGAACGCCGGTCATTCCGTGAGCGTGCCGTTCACGCCGGGGCGCATGGATGCGTCGCCGGATCAGACCGACGCGCAATCGTTCGCGGTGCTCGAACCGATTGCGGACGGGTTCCGCAACTTCAATAGTCGTGCGTCGAGTGTTCCCACGGAGGCGCTGCTCGTCGACAAGGCGCAGCTGCTCACGTTGACTGCGCCCGAGATGACCGTGCTCGTCGGCGGAATGCGCGCGCTCGGTGCGAACGCGGGCGAGGCCTGTCACGGTGTCCTCACCAAGCGACCGGGAACGCTGACCAACGACTTCTTCTTGAACCTGCTCGACATGGACACGGAGTGGAAGGTGGCCGCCGATTCCAAGGACGTGTTCGAGGGCCGCGGCCGCAAGGCCGGCGATCGCCGCTGGACCGCGACGCGCGTCGACCTCGTGTTCGGCGCGAACTCGGAGCTCCGAGCGCTGGCCGAGGTGTACGCCAGCGCGGATGGTCAGGAGAAGCTCGTGCGTGACTTCGTCGCGGCCTGGAACAAGGTGATGAACCTGGATCGATTCGACGTCGATTGATCGAGGTCGAGCTGCCGTGCCGAAACGTCAGTGGATCTACGTATAGGCACCCGCGGAACTCATGCCCCCAGAATCCGATCGCGAAGCGCCCAGCAACCGACGCGAGAGTTAGCATTGCGCGATGTCGGAGAGCACCCGCCGCGATCGAGGTGCCGCCGATCGGGGAGAGGAGCGCGTGTCGAGCTTTGTGGAGAGTGCTCAGTCAGTTGGAGTTGCAGGTCTGCGCAGTGACGCTCGCCATTCGCCTCCGACTGTCATCGGACGCTCGTCGTTTTTCAGCGGCCGCTCCTAAGTTTGCGAAGTTGTCGACCGCGCGTGGTCGACGCTGAATCGAACGACAATCACGAACTCACTTCGAGGAGATTGGTGCTGACATGAGAACGCATCCGCACGGGGAGCAGTGGACGAGTCTGGAGAGTCTCCATCGGACCGCACACGAGTCGATTCTGCGCCGGTTCTGCGTCGCCACGCGCTGGACGGCGATCGCATTGTTGTGCGCGCCTCCCGCACTGAGCCAGTCCGTGGCCCAGACCCAATACCCGGGCGTGATCAGAACCATCAGCAGTCCTCCGGGCGCCATCGTCGACAACTCCGGGTTGATCCCGTTCGACCAGGCGTACTTCGCCTTCGAAGTGGAGAACGTGCTCGGCTCGTTGAAGGAAGTGCCGACCTGGAACGAGCTCGAGAAACTGCTCGACAATCCCTACCAGATCGCCAGTGCGCCGACGCTGGGACTCAACACGCAGGGATTCCCCTCCTACACCTCGACTCAGCCGCGCCGCCGCTCATTCGTCTACCGCAACGCGGCGGGTCAACCCTGCGCTCCCGGGACTCCGGGCTGCAACGAGGTGCCGCTGCCCCCGCTGGTGGTCCACCCGCTGAACTACAACCACATGAACGGTGAAGAGCTGCGCGTGCTCAACATCGACTTCACGAGCAGGCAGTGGACGATCCCGGACCGGCTCATCGGCCCGGCGCTGAGCCCGTTCGGGGTCGAGTACATGTGGACGTACCGCGCGATCAACGTCTCATCGGGTGCGAGCCGGATCGACGAAACCGAAGAGGAAACTCCGATCGATTTCAACAGCCCGATTCGCCCGAACCAAGAGGCGCGGATCTTGACCGTGGAACCGATCCCTGCAGAGGGAGTGTTTGTCACTGGTCGCGATCCGGGCGAACCGGGGTACGCCGGGTTCGGCAATCTCTTGAGCGATCTCGCGCGGCGCACGCAGTACTCGGTTCCGGCTCTCCCGCTGAACAGCGTCCCCGAAAATCAGCGCAAGCCGGCGCTCAACATCGTCTCGGGCCTCGGCACGGGAACCAAGCGGCTGTTCGATCCAGTGCGCGGTTCGATCGACGCGCGCAACCTGCAGACGGGTGTCGGCGGGCTCAGGAAGCCATCGCTGCGCGAGCCGCCGCTCGGCACCCCGGCACTGCCTGGGTTCACGCAGAACTCGGTCGCGGCGCTCGTGAATGGGGAACTGCATCCCTCGAACGAGAACGACTACTACCGCCGCGCGAGCGACGGTCTGATCGCGGGGATTCCTGCGGGGCGCGACGCCGCAGCGGCGCTCGGGAAGGCGCTGTTCTGGGACATGCAGGTCGGCAGCGACAGCGTGCAGTCCTGCGGGACGTGCCACTTCCACGCCGGCGCGGACAGCCGCACGAAGAACCAGGTCAATCCGAATCACCTCGGCGGCGATCTGACGTTCCAGCTCCACCAGCCCAACGAGGAGTTGGTCGCGTCGGACTTCCCGCTCCACAAACTCGTCGATCCTGAGATCGTCGCCGAATCGGCGGCCACTGCACACACGACGACTCCGCTCTACAACGGCTCGACCGCGGTCGTCGCGGACGGCGCGAACTTCGTGAGCGACATCAACGACGTCGTGTCCTCGATGGGCGTCGTGTTCCACGAGTTCTTGGACATACCCGCGATCGGAACCTTCACGCCCCCCAGCGCGGGAGTGCGCTCGCTCTTACCCGACGTGGGCAAGCTCGTTCCCGACCCGATCCCGGGTTTCAACGGCCCGAACGGGCTCGCTGCCATCCGCCGGGTCGAGCCGCGCAACACGCCGACGTTGTTCAACACCGGATTGAACTTCGACAACTTCTGGGATGGGCGCGCGCGCCATGATTTCAACGGAGGCAGCGTCTTTGGGCCGTCGGATCCACAGTCCCACGTCTTCGTCAACCAGAACAACACTCTGGTCGCCACGCGCCAGATCATCCGCTTCGCGAGCCTGGCCTCGCTCGCGACCGGGCCGGCGCTCAGCGAATTCGAGATGTCCTTCCAGGGTCGCAACTGGCCGAAGCTCGGCAAGAAGCTGCTCCAGACCGGCGTCGTGCCTCTGGCCAACCAGCTGGTCGATCCCTTGGACAGCGTGCTGGGACCGTACTCGAATCAGCCCGGCAACCCGACGCCGCGCGGAACGCCGGCTCAGCTGGCCCAGAGAGCCGTCGGGAAGCCGGGCCTCTGCGTCAGCTACGTCGACCTGGTCGTCGCCGCGTTCCATTCCTCCCTGTGGTCGAACACCGCACAGCACCTCAACGGCGGCTTCACGGACGGACGGCTTCCCGCAGCTCCGCCGACGAATATCCCGATCCTCGCCGACACCAATGGCGACGGCGACGGAGACACCCTCAACACGACGAACAAGGATGATCCCTTCGATCACTACACGCTGACGATCGCGACCGGAGCCGCCTCAGCGACGAGCACCAACGAGTTCCGACAGGTCGACGCGAACTTCAGCTTGTTCTTCGGGTTGGCGTTCCACGCTTGGGGTCAGATGCTCGTCTCCGACGATTCGCCCTTCGATCGCTTCTACGACGCGAACCCCAGCGCGTTCCTGAGCTTCGGCGAA
>JANLUN010000775.1:0-18147 GCA_031363505.1 Planctomycetota bacterium
CACTCTTGCGCTGGCGACGCGACGGCAGCCGCTTCCACGCGCAGTTCGTCATCCTCGGGATCTATCCCGAGAACATGTGCCGGAACCTCGGCATGATGCGCTACTACCTCGTTCCTACCGAGGGCTTCTCATGCAAGCCCATGATGATCGTGCGCGGTCACTCACTGGAGGTGATCAATTCTCCGGTCATGGAGCCGGGCGAGTTGATCGCGGCGTTGAGCAATCCGGAATCGCACGCGCTCCTCGCACGCGATTTCTGGTACCGGGAACACGAGACGCAGCCGCAGCTCTACCACTATGCAAGAGTGCTCAGGATCGCGGACAGCATCGCGTCCGTTGTCGAGCGCAAGCGGACTCGGTCGCGGATCTACTCCGGTGAGGAGCCGGCCGGCATCGACATCACCGTGGCGATCGCGGAGCACTTCGCGCGAGAAGTGCGCGCGGCCGGTTCGACTCCGCTCGTGCTGCTGATCCCGATGCGCGATTTGCTCGATCGACATGCCGGCTCCGACGTCTTTCCGCTGGTCAAGGCGCTGCGTGAGCGTGCACTCGATGTGCTCGACCTCGGTCCTGCGATCGCACGCGAGGCACTCGCGCGCGGCGTCGCGCCGCTCTTCACCGCGCAGGGCCACCTGTCGGCCGAGGGGAACCGTCTGCTCGCTCAGAACCTCGAGAGCGAGCTGCGCCCGTGGTTCGATGCGGTGCAACACTGACTGCCGGCGAGCGACGAGGGATCGGTTCGTCCCCGAAACACGGCGGCGCGGTACGTCGCTCGAGCGCCCACTCGTACACCTCGATCATCTTCCGCGCCTTGGCCTCCCAGGAGTACGAGGTCAGGGCGCGCGCTGCACCGACACTGCGCAAACTCCGCAGCCGGACGCGATCCGTCACGAGCGCCTCCAGCGCACGAGTGAATCCAGCGACGAGATCGAGCTTCGGGCCCAGCGGAATTCGGATTCCGTTGGCGTCGTCGACCAGACCTCCCGGTCCGCCGTAATCGACGACGACGGGGACGCATCCACACGCCATCGCCTCGATCACCGCGCCCGCTCCGAGCTCGCGGATCGAAGGGAACGCGAACACGTCGGCGGTGCGCATGAGTTCCGCGACTTGCATCTGATTCTTCCAGCCGGAGAACTCGACGCACTCCGCGAGACCGTGCTCCGCGACCATGCTGGCGAGCGCAGCTCGTTCGGGTCCGTCGCCCACGATGACGAGTCGGTGCTGGCGCAGGATTGGACTGCTGGCGAACGCCGCGATCAGCACGTCGGCGCACTTGTAGGGCACGAGACGTCCGGCGAACAGAAACGTCAACCGTCCGTCGGGCCGTTCGCGCGCGGGAGGGTGAAAGAGGTCGGAATCGATTCCCACTTCGGGAAAATCCAGCGCGGAGCGTCGCGAGCGCGGAGGAAGATCGGCGATCGTGTGGCGGAAGGCTGCGAGGATCACGCGCGCGCGCTCGTACGTCGAGCGATGGTAGGGCAACCAGCGAAACGCGGTGCGCAGGACGCTGAGATGCTCCCGCTCGCGACGCAATTCACGTTGATACGCGGCGGGCCAGCGCAGCCCACCGTTCAATGGACCGAGCACGAACGGAACGGGACTCCACTTCGCGACCGGACTGGGGATCGTCGGCGACATCGGAGTCAGCCGGTGCACGACGTCGAAGGCGCCCGCTCTGAGCTCGGATCGGAAGCGTCTCCACACGTGCCATTCAAAGGCCAGGTACGCCGGATAGAGCAAGGCCACATTCGTGGTCCAGCTGACCGAGTCGCCGCCGCGGAGGAGCTTCCCCAGTTGGTACAAGGGCGCAGCGACGGTCTCGTTGTCGATGTAGACCACGCGCGCGCGACCGCATCCCTCGCGCGAGATCGCCGGTTCGTTGCGCACGTTGGTCACCAGGACCACGTCGGCCAACTCGGCGATCGCGCGGCAGGCTTTGTAGGCGACGGCGGGCAGCGAGACCCAATCCGGATTGCACGAGTCCGCGAGGAGTAGAACGCGAATCCGGCTCCGTGGCGATCGGGGCGTTTCCTCCGACGAATCCGGCGCGCTCGGGTTCCGTACACCTTCCACGCTCTGCATCGGAGGAAACGCTCTGCGCGACTGCTCTGTCGCCGCTGCGCAGCACCGACGATAGGGAGATCGCTCTCGTGCACCTATCGACACAAGTGACGACGATCGCCGGCGAGACCAGGTAGTCGCGAATGCTCGCGCGCGCTTCTCGCTCAGAATCCGGCGCGGAAGTAGCGATTCGCTCGCGCGGCCGTGTAGGTTGCGCGCCAGTGCGAGAAAGATTGCTGCCGGGCCTCGCCTAGGAATGCGTTGAGGCTGGGAGTGCCACCGAGGAACGCGTTGTAGTCGGAGAGCGATCGGTCGGGCGCGTGGTAGTTCACCTTCTGCGCCACAGAGCTCGTGTCGCCGACCTGAGCCTTCCAGTAGGCGATGCTGTGGGGCGCGTTCCCGATCTGCGTCCACGCTGCGCTCGACCCGAGCTGGTTGAAGAACCGGTTCTGCCCCGAGTGGAAGGCCGCGGTGGTGCTCGCTACGGCGTGCTCGAGCAGCGGATCCGGCAGCACTGCGTTCTGGAGATCGTTGCTGATGAACCCGACGTTCGTGATCTGTGCGGTGTCGCCGTCCACGCGGATCCCGCCGCCCCAGTTGTAGAAGACGTTGTCGACGATCGTCGTGTCGTGGACGCCGATGCCCGGTCCGTTGTCGCCCATCGCGTCACCGTCCAGGATCATGGCGACCGGCTGTGAGCCGAGGTCGTTGTTGGCGACGACGTTGTAGGCCACGCGTCCCGACGAGAGGTTGGAGAGTACCAAGCCCCATCCGCGCGGATTAGCCGCGTTGATGTCCTTCCCCTCGAGGATCACGTTCCCGAGCACTTCCGCGGTGACGCCGCCAGGTTCGGGATTGGACCCACCGCCCACCAAACACGAGATGCTGTTGCGCACGAACAAGTTGTTCACGACGGATCCTCCGCAACGCAGCTGCAGTCCGTGCGACGAGCCGTTGGCGATGAGGTTTCCGCGCACGAGGACATCGGTGTTGCCGTTGTCGATGTAGAGGTTGTGGCTGAAGATATCCGCGCCTGCGCCCGGCACGGTCTCGTTCCAACCGTTGTGATCGAAGACGTTCTCCTCGATCAGGAGTCCGTCGACTCCATACGCGTACAGCCCCTGCGAATGCTCGCCGGTCGAGTGAGTGTTGTAGGCGTCGATGACCACCGAGCGCCTGAGTCGAAAGTCGGTGTGGCGGCCGCCAAAGCCCTGGAAGACGAGGTTGTTGCCGTAACCCTCGAACTTGCAGTCCTCGATCAGCATGTGCGAGCTCGGTTGGAGCAACTGAGCCCCCACGCAGTCGCCGCCGCCCGTGTAGCCGTTGGCTTGGAAATGCAATCCCACGATGGCGAGAGAATCGATCGTGGAGGGCGAGCCGTTGCCGCCATGAGTTCGGATCCCGGCCGAGCTGCCCGTTCGAAGGAGCGGTCGCTCGGTTCCAGTTCCGTACGTCGAGACGAGCATCGGTTCGGCGATGTCGCGCCCTGACTTCGTCCACTGACCCAAGCTCTCGTCCCACTCGTCTCCGCGGTTCAAGAGCAGCCAGTCCGGGAAACCGTGGCGCAGGAGCGACTGTCCGGCCGCGATGGTGCGCTTCGGTGTCGCCGGGGAGAGCCCGTTGTTCGCGTCGTTTCCGCTAGAACTGCTCACGAAGACCGTGCGCGTGTCCGCGCTGGGCGCGAACGTCGTCCAGCCGTCGCTCCCGGTGCTCGCGAAACTCGATTCGATCGTCACCGTGCACTTGCGCAGGAGGGTCCGAGTGCCGCTCTCCAGGAAGTCCACCTCCGCGACAGCAGGCTCCACCTCGTCCAGGCTGGCCTTGTGCGGGTCGACATCCACGAGCACTTCGACCGATGCACTCGCTGCGAGGATTCCGCGCGGCGAACCCGCCACCGAGAGCCACGGCTTCGAAACGCGCACCTCCCACGACAGGGAAGCCTTGGTGTCGTTGCCGAGCACATACGTGCGGCGCAAGCAAGCCGGATCGAAGTCATTCAGCGGCCCGATGTGCTGATCTTCGACGGGGCTCACCGTGATCGCCCCCGCGGAACCTCCGCTGTGGTCATCGGTAACGCCCGAAGTCCCATCGACCGGCACCGAGTTCTTGCACGCACTCGAGACTCCGAGCACGAGGCAGAGCACCAACGTCGCTCGCAGAAACGCCGCTTGCTGCGCCGGAGGGCAGCGAGTGACGCGGTGCAGCGGACCGCCGGTACGACCAAGGAGCGAACGCATGTGAGCGTCGAATGTCATCGCCATCCCTGAACCTCGCACAGAAGGGAATCTCGAGACCGTGCAAGGGTAGTACCCTTAAACACCTACTCGGGTGCCTATCCGAGAATTACCTGAGACTACCTACTCGACAGCGACGAGTTGCTCGAACTCGAGAAGAGAAGTAAGGAGAGGCGGCGCGCGCACTCGATCCACGAAATCGTGCAGCGCGCGCTCGCGGAGCACGCGGTTGGGTCTCGGAGAGCACCGCTCCGATCGGAAGCGGGACATGGTCTCACTCGCGCGCGCGTGATCCGAAAGATGCGCGAGGGTCGTGTTGCCTCCGTTGCTGACGGACGAACGCGTACCGAGTTCGACTGCCTCGGCTCCGTGGAGTCGTCGATCGCGACGACTTGACCCGGTCACTAGAGTCCGATCGAAACAACGTCGAGTCCGCAACGCACCCGAGGCCTAGAGCCGAGGACGTTATGGCGAGCCGCGTTTGACACTCGCCACTTGGAGATCAAGAGATGAAGAACATGAAACTACTGCACGTCACAGGCGCGTTGGCCGGCCTTTCCCTTCTTGCCGGTCTAGCGAGCGCTCGCTCGAACCTTGGCGAACCCGCCAGCGTCTGGCTCGCAAGTGACTTGATCGGGATGAAGGTCATCTCGGAGCAAGGCGACAGCCTCGGCAAGATCGAAGACATCGTCGTGCATCCGGGCGGCGAACCGTCCTACGCCGTGCTTTCCTTCGGTGGATGGTTCGGCGCGGGCGACAAGCTGTTCGCGATGCCGTGGAGCACGCTGCGCACCGTCGCGCCGGACACGGCGAAAAAGGACAGCGCACGCTCGTTGGTTCTTCCGCTCGACAAGGAACGGCTCAAGACCGCTCCTGGTTTCGACAAGAAGAGCTGGCCGGTCATGGCCAATCCCGATTGGACCAAGGACGTCGACGTGTTCTACGCGGGCGAAGTCAATCCGAACACGAAGCGGGCAGTCGATGCCGCGGCGCGCACGTCGGTCATCACGTGGCGCGTCTCGGAATTGAAGGGCACGAATGTGAAGACCCCGACCGGCGACAAGCTCGGCGATCTCAAAGAGGTCGCGATCGATTCGAACGGTCGCGTCAGCTACGTGGCGCTCTCGGTCGGCGGCTTCCTCGGCATGGGGGACAAGCTGGTCGCGGTGCCGTGGGACTCGCTGACGTTCGCGCTGGGCGGTGACAAGGGCGACAAGAAGATGATCACGTTGGCGAACACCAAGAAGGAACTGGAGCAAGCGCCCGAGTTCAAGGAAGGCAAGGACCACTGCGCCGAAATGTGTGATCCGAAGTGGATCGGTCGCGTCTATGAGTACTTCTCCGTCCCCGCGTACGCGGGTGCGACGAAAGAATCCGGCTCGGAGCGGGGTTCGAACAACTAAGCGATCGGCCGCGCGGGGCAGGTTGCACTGGGCAGATGGGCAAGTGAGGAACGATGCCTCACGAAGCGGCTCGGGAGGGATCCCGGGCCGCTTTTTTCGTGCTGTTCTCTCTACCGAGTTCGCGGAACCGCGATCGGTGTTTGTGTCGATGTCGACTCGCACGTGTCTTGCGTAGCGTGAAGCGAGTCTCGTGGAGCGCGGGCAGAGCGCCAACTCCGCACGCGGTAGACAACACAAAGCGATCTCGACGATGAACAGAGTTCACCTCACTCGGCAATCCAACTGGACTTCCAATCCCGCGGCCCGTGCAGTCGTGCTGGGTCTCTTGTTCCTCGTCGGTGCAGGCTGTCGCACTGTGACGACTCCGGCGGCACCGCTCTCAGAGAGCGCCGTGCGACTCGACCTCCCGCTCGTGCGTCAAGACGCGCTCTACGATTGCGGACTCGCTTCGATCTCGGCGCTGTGCCAGTACTGGGGAGTCGAGATCCCGGTTGAGGAACGTGCAGCGCTCGCGCGCACGGCCGCGGAGAGCGCCGGTCTTTCGGGCGACGAGCTGCGCACCGCGTTGGAGCAGCTCGGCCTCGAAGTGTACTTGTTCCACGGCGGCCTCGACCGCACGCCGACCGGTCTCTACGGACAGGTCGACGCGGGACGGCCGCCGCTCGTGATGCTCTCGGCCGATGGAGCGGGACATCACTACGGCCTCGTGCTCGGATACGACGAGCCGCGCGGCAATCTGATCGTGCTCGACCCCATGAAGGGCGAGATCCTCGTACCCGCCGCTGTGTTCGATCGCAATTGGGCGCGCTGTCAGCGATTCACCTTGCTCGCGTGTCGCACGGACGCCGACCAGGTCGCATCGCGCCCGCACGACGCGGATGAAGCGGACATGGAATTCTCAAGCAACCTGACTCGAACCAAGGATTGAACCTATGTCGATGCCTTCATGCACACGCACCTTCGCGCTCACCTTCATCGCTCCCGCCGCCGCACTGCTGCCGATCGTGATGCCGCCGCGAGCGACCGCACTTTCGCCGGTAGAGATCGTCGCACTGCAATCGCAATTCGACCCGAGCCTGGGTTCGTTGCGCGCAGGGCGTGTCGACGCGCCGGCTTCGTTCGGAGCGCACGAGCGTGCCGAGCTCAGCGCCGCACAGCAGCACAGCACCTCGCTCGCCGCGATGCGTGCAGGCGCTGCACCGTCCGATCACGAGTGGACCTGGCTCCTGATCGGAGCTGCGATCGTCCTGCTGATCGTGTTGCTCTGAGCGGCTCGTTTCGTGCGCGTATTGTCGGTGGGCGCGTATGCCTACTTCCGTGGATCGAGCCGAGTGCATCTGTGGATGGTTGCGCCCGGCGGCTCTCCGTAGCGTGGACTCTCATCCATTGAACGACGTTCTACAGCAAAGGCACTCATGACAAATCAAGGCACGGTGTTTCCCGAATCGAATGTCCCGCTGACGCGCAAGGCCGGTGCGGACGTTCGCTCCGCGATGGAGTCGGTCGAAGCTGCGGCTCCGGAGATGAAAGAGAAGCTGCGGCACATGGTCGACGTCAGCAAGAACCGCGTGACGGCATGGAAGGGCGGATTTCAAGAAGGCATTCGCGAGAAGCCCATCCAGTCTGTCCTCATCGCCGCGGCGGTCGGTGCCGTCATTGGCGCGCTCGTCGGCCGACGTAGCCGCTGAGTCCACGGACGAAACAAAAGACGCGACTCTTGAAACTCTCGGACGACTTCGCAGCGGGATCGCAGAGTCGCGCGCGGATAGCTCCGCTCGATTCGTCGCCCTCCGATTCCGAATCGGGTCAGGGCAACGGCCGAGGGGATCCATCCAAGAGGCACGCGGACGAAGTGAATCCATCGGCAGGGTCTGGATCGGTTGGGGGACTGATCCAGATCCTCCTCGGGTTCGTCGAGGAGACCCTCGGATCCGCGAACGGCCTCAAGGAGGTCTACGCAGATCGCATTCGACTGTCCGTGCGGCGCACGATCGTGCAAGCCGTCCTCGGCGCAGGCGCTGCGATCTGCGCCGCCGTCTGGCTCGGTGCAGCTGCGCTTGCGACGTTCCGGGGAGTGTGCGGGGGACTCACGGCGTTGATGGGTGGGCGCGAATGGCTCGGCGATCTCGCGGGCGGCCTCTTCGCGCTGGCGCTCGCGGCAGCCGCCGTCGCGCTCTATCTCCGTCTGAACGTGCGGCGCGAGCTCACGCGATTGAGAGCCAAGTATGAAGGGATCCGAAATGCACACAGCACGAACCACGACACAGCAGCTCCCGCCGAAGACGGTGGAAGCGTTGCTTGATCGCGAGGAAGCGCTGGCGATCCAGAGGATCGCAGACTCGGTGCCGCGCTTGGGTGAGGAGCTGTGCGCCGCCACCGGCGTGCGCGACACGATCCGCCGCCATCCGCTTGTCGCCGTGGGTTTCGGTGCCGTCTGCGGCTTCGTGGGCGGTCCGCTGGTCCTGCAAGCCTGCGAGCGCATTCTCGCCGCGACGTCCGGTGTCGCGAACTCCGCGCCACCGCGGGCGCGCGCTCTGCCCGAACTCGTCCTGACATCGCTGCGCGCCGTTCGCTCGCGACGATGACGAGATTCCTGGGCCCCATTCGCACTCTCGTTCGACTACGCGAATCCGATTCGCACACAAGAAAGAACCCCACGCAATGCTCTACACGATCGCTGTCGTCCTGATCGTTCTTTGGCTACTCGGACTCGTCTCGTCGACCTCGATGGGCGGCTTCATCCACGTGTTGCTCGTCATCGCGATCGTCATGATCCTCATTCGCGTCATCAGCGGCCGCAAGGTGGCTTGACCGCGACACGCACGACCATGAACAAGACTCTCTTCATCGCGCTGCTCGTCATCGGCGTCGTTCTTCTCGTGCTCGGCGTGATCGCGTCGGATTCCATCAGCTCCGACTTCTCGCGCTTGTTCACGGGCAAGCCCACGGACAAGACCGTGTGGCTCTTGATCGTCGGGGGCATCGCCGCGATAAGTGGTCTGGGCGGTCTGGCTCGCAGCGCCAAGTGAGCTCCGGCAAGCGGTGCCGAAGCCGTTGAGCGTCCGCTCAGGCTCCATTCGGCATGGAACGCACTGAAAAGCACCCGCGACTCGTCACGTTGGCGGCGAGCGCCCTCGTCGTCGCGGTGCTCTACTTCGCGAAGGCGGTGCTGATCCCGTTCGCGCTGGCGGTGCTCGTCAGCTTCCTGCTCGCGCCGCTGGTCTTGCGACTTCAGCGCTGGCGTCTCAGCCGAGTCATGGCCGTCGTGGTGGCGGTGCTGCTCGTATTCGTCGCGTCGAGCGGGATCGGCTGGCTCGTGGCGGGCCAAGCGCGGGATGTGACGACGAAGCTGACCGAGTACCGACACAACGTCCACGCCAAGCTCACGGCGTTGCGCGGCGCGGTGGCGACGCCGGTCGAGTCGGCCATGAGGAGCGTCAACGATCTGGGCGCCGATCTCGCCGCGGTGGCTCCGCCCGCAACCGCAGCCGCGCCGATTCAAACCGTGCGCATCGCCGAGCCCGTGCGCGGTCCGCTCCAGATCTTGAGCGACGCCGCGGGTCCCACGGCCGACATCCTGCTGACAGGGGCGATGGTGCTGCTCTTCGCGTTCGTGATGCTGCTTCGCCGCGAGGATCTCAGCGACCGATTCATTCGCATCGTCGGTCCCGGTCAGATCCTCGTCACGACGCGCGCGCTCGAAGAAGCGTCGAACAAAGTGAGCAACTATCTGTGGCGACTGCTGATCCTCAACGGATTGCACGGCCTCGCCATCGGAGTCGGGCTCACGCTCATCGGCGTTCCCAACGCGCCGCTCTGGGGACTCCTGTCCGCGATCTTACGCTTCATCCCGTACATCGGGCCGTGGATCGCGGCCGCGTTTCCGGTGATCGCTTCGCTCGCGGCTTCGCCCGGGTGGTCGGAGCCGATGCTCGTCATCGCGATTTTCGCGACGCTGGAGTTGATCAGCAACAACTTGCTGGAGCCTTGGATCTACGGCGCGGGAACGGGCATCTCTCCCTTGGCCATCCTGGTGTCGACGCTGTTTTGGACGTGGCTTTGGGGACCCGTCGGTCTGGTGCTTTCGACTCCGTTGACCGTGTGCTTGGTCGTGATGGGCAAGTACGTACCGCAGCTCCAATTCCTGCACTTGCTCTTCGGCGACGGGCCCGGATTGTCACCTCCGTCGCGGCTCTACCAGCGACTGATCGCGGGCGATGAGGACCAGGCTTGGCTCGTGCTGCGTTCGGAGATGGACCAGAAGACGCTGCACGAGGTGTACGACGCCGTGGTGTTGCCGGCGCTGTCGATGGCGGAGCAGGATCGGCAACGCGGAGCGCTCGACGAACTCGCCGAAGCGCGCATCGAGGAGACGATGAAGCTCCTGCTCGACGAAGCCGGAGATCTGCGCAAGGGCGCCGACGCGAACCCGGATTCCACGCCTGTGCCCGTGAGAGAGGATGCGCTGCGCGTGCTCTGTCTCCCGGCCCGCGGCACAGCGGACGCGCTGGCCGCGAACATGCTGCGGCAAGTGCTCGAACGCGACGGCGCGCACGTCGAGGTCTCGTCCATCGCCGAGCTCTCCGGCGAGACGTTGGATGTGCTCGCGAGTCACCGCGTCGACATCGTGTGCATCTCGGCCGTGCCGCCGTCGACGTTCATGCACGTTCGCTACCTGTGCAAGCGGATCGCGGGCCGCTTTCCCAAGCTGCCGATCATCGCGGGCATCTGGACCCTGGAGCTCGAGACTCAGGAGCTCGCCGATCGTCTACCGATCCTCGCGGGAGTGCGCGTCGCCAAGTCGCTGAGCGAGGCGCGGACTCAGGTGCGTCAGATGGCAGACTCCGTGCGCCTTCAGCGCGACGCGTAGCTCGCCCTCGCGGCCGCTGTGTTCCGTGGAGCTCCGGCCCGGCAGCGGCGCGACGTTCCGCTGCGCTTCTCCGCGTAATTCGCGCGGCGACTACCCAGCTTCGTCGATCGCCTCCGCGAACGCGGACGCGTCTAGTCGATGCGTCGGCTCTCGGAAATGCCTTCCGGATCCGCTCGATTCGTTCACCACCTTTAATGAAGGAACGCAAATGGCAACCAATCCTCCGAAGGGTCCGGGACGCAAGGGCGCAGTGAAGCAGCGCTCCCAATTCGTGAATCCGAAGACCGGCATCGCTGCCAAGCGAGACGCGACCACGGGCCGCATCCTGGACAACAAGACGACGGGCGGCGCGTTCAAGGGCGTCCGCAAAGAGAAGTAAACGCGTCCACTGCGGCGCGGGGCCGCTCGGCAATCCGAGCTCTTCACGCGCGGTGGAGGATCTTTCCTGAACGCGGGCTGCAGGTTTCAATCCAAGTGAGCACGGTGGACTCCGCGCGGACGGGTGGCGACGATCGTGGTCGCCGCGTCTCGCGCGATTCGCGTGCGAGACGAGGATTCCTATGCAGACGCGTACCGATGAGATCGCCGACGGCATCTACCGCATCTCGACGTTCGTCCCCGAGATCACACCCGACGGCTTCACGTTCAACCAGTTCTTGATCCGTGCCGAACAGCCGCTCTTGTTCCACACGGGGCCGCGCGCGATGTTCGCCGCGGTGTCGCACGCCGTCTCGCGCGTCGTTCCGCTCACTGATCTGCGCTGGATCACGTTCGGTCACGTCGAGTCGGACGAGTGCGGCTCGGTGAACCAATGGCTCGCCGCCGCCCCGCGATCTCAAGTCGCGCACGGTGGGATCGGCGTGATGGTGTCTCTCAACGATCTCTGCGACCGGCCCCCGCGCGCGCTGGAGAACTACGAGGTGCTCGACCTCGGCGGCAAGCGCGTGCGTCACATCGATACGCCGCACGTGCCGCACAACTGGGAGGCGCGCGTGCTCTTCGAGGAAACGACGAAGACGCTGTTCACCGGCGATCTCTTCACGCACACCGGGAACGGGTCGCCCATGACCGAGAGAGACATCGTCGCGCCGGCGAAGGCCGGTGAAGAGGCGTTTCGCGCGAGCTGCTACACGCCCGAGACGGCGCCCACGATCCGACGACTCGCCGATCTATTCCCGACGACGCTCGCATTGATGCACGGGTCGTCTTTCCGGGGCGATGGGGCGAGAGCCTTGAGAGACCTCGCGGAGCTCTACGAAGCTTGGTTGCGCGGCGGGAGTGCGGGATGAGCCGCGCGGTGGCTAGCGCTCTGACGATTCGAGCTCGATGAGCCAGCTCAGCTCGACCTCCGTCGGGTGCGGCGGAAGGCGTTTTCGGCCAATGACGCCAGGATCTGCCGCTGCTCCTCAGCCGTCCGGCTAGTTCTGCTTGTATTAGCCGGACATCTGGCGAAGCGTGGAAGTGACTAGCGTTTCCAGCGCGCGCGCAGCCTTGCTCGGCTTACGCCGCTATGCTTCATTCCATCTCGACGTGAAGTTGCTGCGTTAGGAAGAGATCCCCACATGTCGACCGTACTTACGGTGCGCGATCAGACGCTAGCAGGGGCTCATCGACGAGCGCGTCGCTCCACGGCTCGCTTGCAACGAAGATCAGCTGAGGTTGCTCGCCGATGAGCTAGCAGCTCCCTCCATGCAGACGATCTTCCCACTCCTGCGTTACCAAGATGCGCGCGCGGCGATCCGTTCACTGTGCGAGCAGTTCGGCTTCGTCGAGCTATTCTCCGTTCCCGACACAGGTCCGTTCGTGCGCCACGCGCAGCTGAAGCTCGACACGAACATCGTCATGGTCGGCTCGGTGCGGCCGGAGGATGGCATCACGAGCCCGAAGATCGCGGGCACGGTAACGCAGGCTCTGTCCGTGTACGTCGCGGATCTCGACGCGCACTTCGAGCGCGCGCGGTCGGCGGGCGCGCGAATCACGAGCTCGCCCGCGGACACGAGCTTCGGTGCGCGCGAGTACCACGTGCTCGACCTGGAAGGACATCCGTGGACGTTCAGCACGTATCGTCCGACGACGGACGGGTGATCCGCGCGTCGAGCCGCTTCTTGCGCTGTCCGTTACTCGCCGGTCGACGGATCAGGCGAAGCAGAGGCGGATGAGCGCGCACGCTCGTCCAGCTCCAGCAGCTTGCCGGCCGAGAAGCCGCGGTCGTGGAACCAGCGGATCACGCCGTCCGCGTCGATCAGGATCACGCGCATGTTCGATCCGCGCTCGCTGCCGGTGAGAGAGCGCAGCGTGCGCGCGCCGGCGCCGTACAGCGTCACGACGGACCCCCAGTCCTCGCTCGGAATCCCTGAGCGCATGCCGGAATCGATCGAGCCGGCGAAGGCCGATGCGATCCTGCTTCCGATGGTCGGGACCTCGAGCACTCGCACTGGCGTCTTCGCTTGCAGGAGTCCGAACAGCCAGCGGTCCGCATCGAACTGAGCATCTTGCTCGTAGCCCACGAGCAGGATCGCGGGCGCGCCGCGCAGCGCGTCGGGCAAACGCACCGACCGGCCGTCGAGCGCCGTGCCCTCGAGCGGCGGCAGCGTCTCGCCCGTCGGATCGCGACTCGGAACCGTGGATGTGCACGCGACGACGCCCGAGCAGCAGGCGAGCAACGAGACGGCGAGCGCGGCGCGGCGAAGCGGAAGCGGAATCTTCATGCCCGTGTGTTCGCTCGAGCACTTGCCGCGGATGCAGCTGCATCCGAGTAGGCACGCTGCGCGAACATGCAGGAGGCATGGAGGCATCACGCTGCACCAGGCGTTCGCTGACCGTAGCCGTCTTTTTGGCGGGAGTCGGACTGCTGTCCGCTTGTCGTTCGATGCCCAAGCCCGAGGTCGAGGCGAAGTTGCTGGCGCTCGAGGAGAACGAGCCCTTGCGCGGCCGGCTCCAGACCGTCGCGCGCACGGTGATGTTGGACGGCGAGACGGTAGAGGCGGAGTTCCGCTACTTCGCCGCGGGCGAACGCGCGGCCGGCCGACCGGTCGTCGTGCTGGTACACGCCACGCCCGGTTCTCTCGTGAGCTGGGTGCCGGTCGTGTTCGGACCCGAAGGGCTGGAGCAGAGCTGCGAGGTGTACGCGGTGGATGTGGTCGGTCACGGCGTCACGCGCACGGGGCTCGACGCCTATTCGTTCGAGCGCTGCGCTGCGTGGATCAACGCGTTCCTCGAGGCACTCGATCTCTCGAACGTCACGCTGGTCGGCAACAGCTACGGCGGCGAGTTCGTGTGGCGCGCGGCGCTCAACGATCCGGAGCGCATCGCGCGCATCGTGCTGATGAGCAGCTCCGGCTTCGCGCGCAACGACGATGAGTGGCTGCCCGAAGAGGTGCAGATGCGCGAGATGAGTCTGGCGAAGATCGGCTGGATCCTGAACTCGCGCGACCGTGTGCGCACGGCGCTCCAACCGCACTTCCAGACTCCCGTGCCCGATAGGTCCGTCGAAGAGGTTTTCCTCGTGTGCTCGAACCGCGACAACTGGCACGCGATGATCGACCTCGCGCGCGACGAGAACGGCACGCGCTCCGCGGAGCTCGCCGGTCTGCTGCAGCCCGCTCTACTCCTGTGGGGCGAAAAGGACATCGCCTACCGGCCCGAGCGTTTTGCGGCGCTGTTCGCCAGCACCATACCGCTCGCGCGACTCGAGCTCGTGCCGGATGCCGGGCACTACCCGCACGAAGAGCAGCCGTCCGTCGTCGCACGCGCCATCGCCGACTTCGCACGCGGAGATTGACGTGCTCGCGGCGCTCGCTCTCGTGCTGCAATCCGTGACGCTCGAGCCGCGGCGTGCGAGCTGGGACGAGCTCGCGCGCGAGGTTTTCGATCCGGCTTGGATCCTGCCGTCGCATCTGCCGTTCGCGGAGGATGAGCCCGGACGCGCGTGGGAGCTCGAGACCGAGCTCGCGCGCCGCGTCGCGTTCTCGGTCCCGCCGAGCGCGATCGATCCATCGGTTCCGCGCTGTTTCGGCGATCTCGTGGCGCAGGCGCGTGGCCTGGATCGCAAGAGCATCGAGGCGCTGCTCGCGCGTGTGCAGCGCGCGCAACCGGAGCTGTGGCGCGGACTCGCGCCGTTCGCGGCGGAGCTGCTGTTCGACGATGCCCTGTTCCGCGGCGACTGGAATCCGGACCGCGACTCGGACCGCGACGGGATCCTCTTCGCGCGGCCGCTGACCCTCGCGCGAGAGCGATCGGCGTTTTGGAAGTCGATCGGCGGCTCACACCTCGTGCAACAGGGAGCCGCGTTCGTGCGCGCCGACGTCGCGACGATCAAGGCGGTCGAGAACGACTTTACGCGCTACCCGAGCCGTCCCGGGACGAGCTACGAGCGCATCGAGGCCGTTCCTGGATCCTACTTGCGCGGACTTGATCCACGCGGGAGTCCGTTCGCTGCTGTGCGTGTGAAATTCAAGAGCGACCTGCCCTTCCCTTTCACGAGCTATCGATGTGACCTGCGCATCCTGAATCGCGTGCGCGCGGACGGCCGCATCGTGTGCGACATCGCTTCGCCGAGTCGCGACTTCTACTGGATGGCCGGACGCGACCTTTTCGTTCCGGTCACCGCGAGCGACGGCGCGTGGCAAGGAGAGATCGTCGTGCGGCTCTTCGGTTTCGACCTGCGCGGGGTGCCGGACGGCGACGACGCGCGTCGAGCGGGTTTGCGGTCGTCTCTGGGGAGCTTGAAGCGCGAAGCCGAGACGCTGTTCCGCGAACGTGCGGTCACGCCGGTGATCCCGCTTGGCTCGATCCCCGAGTTCAGAGTCGTATCCGCACGCTGAGTCGAACGAGAGAGAGCTGCATCCGCGCGCGCCACGCGTGCGAACTCCCGTGCACCATGCCTGTCAAGCTGTACTTGGCGTTCAACGCCCTCATGTATGCCGTGTTCGCCGCGTGGTGCACGTTTGCGCCGCGGCAGACGGGGGAGTTTGTCGGCCTGACGCACACGACGCGGGGCGGGGAGTCGGAATACCTGGCGGTGTACGGGGGATTGCAGGCGGGGCTCGCGCTGTTCTACGGCCTCGCGCTTTTCTCCGGAGGGCACCGGCAATCGGCGCTGTGGATGTCGGTGTTTCTCTACGGTGGAATCTCGGCCTTCAGGACGATCGCTGTCACGCGCTTGGGATTCGAATCGCTCGGCAATGCGCGCTTCTTCTACTGCGCGGAGATCGCGCTGTTCCTCGCGGCACTGTTCCTGATCGCTCGCCGCGCAAGCTGATCCCCGTGCCAGCGTGCATCCCGAAGTCGACGAAGCACGACTCGACACTGCGGCGGCTTGGCGACGGAATGCGCGCGGCGGATAGAGTGTCGTGGCGGTTCGCACCCGCGCCCCCGATGCAAGAGCCCCAAGAACCCGCCGAGCTCTTGTTGCCGCGCATCGCGCGCGGCGAAGCCGCGGCCGTGGAGGCCTGCATGCAGCGCTATGCGCCGCTCGTGTGGTCCCTGGCCAAGCGGATGACGCGCGACGTGGGCCTGATCGAAGAGCTCGTCCAGGAGACCTTCGTCGACATCTGGCGCAGCGCGAGCCGCTTCGATCCCGGCGTCGCGTCCGAAAGCACGTTCATCGCGACGATCGCGCGGCGGCGCATCATCGACAGGCAGCGGCGCGCGGCGCGCAACCTCACGGTCGAGCTCCCGGAGGAATCGAGTTTGGTCGCGGAGCCCGAGCCCGAATTGGCTCGGATCGATCTGCACGACGAGAGCCAGCGCGCCGCGCGCGCGCTCGCGCGGATCAAACCGGAGCAACGCCGGCTGATCCTGATGGCGGTGGTCGACGGGCTCACACACCAGGAGATCTCGACGGCGACGGGGATTCCGCTCGGAACGGTGAAGAGCCACATCCGCCGCGGGCTCGACCGTACCGCGCAGATCCTGCGCGATCCGCGCAAGGAGCCTTCGTCGTGAGCGTGCGCTTCGCAGGCTGGGACGAGCGCACGTTCGCGCTCGCAATGGACGAGGTCACGTTCGGACTCGCCCGCGACGAGCGTGCGAAGCTCCTCTCGCGCGCACGCGCGCGTGACATCGAGGCGCTGGAGCTCGCGATCGCCGAAATGAACGTCGCATCGCTCGGCGAGCTCGAGTCGCCGCCGGTCGAGCTGATGCGCCGGATCTCGGACGACGCGCTCGCGTGGCTCGCGTCGACCCAGCCGCAGCCGCTCGCTGTTCCGCTTCAACGCAAGCGCGTTTTCTACTGGGCCGCGGCCGGGTGGCTCGCGGCTGCGCTCGTGCTGGCGGTGTTCGTCCTCGGAAGAGTCGGTTCGCGTACCTTGGATCTGGCCGAGCGCCGCGAACAACTCATGGCGCACGCGAACGACCTCGTGCGCGCACCGTGGAAGTCGAGCGACGATCCGCTCGCCGGCGGCGTGCGCGGGGAGGTCCTGTGGTCGCGCGCGAAGCAGGAAGGCTACATGAGCTTCCGCGCGCTTCCGCCCAATGATCCCGCGCGGAACCAGTACCAGCTGTGGATCTTCGATTCGACGCGACCGGATTGGGAGGCGCAGCCGGTCGATGGCGGCGTGTTCGACGTCCGCGCGGGCAATGAAGTGATCGTGCCCATCGACGCGAAGCTCGAAGTCCGCCAAGCGGCGCTCTTCGCGGTCACACTGTCTTTTTCAGACGTAATTCAGCTAACAGCGAAAGTTACTCTAGCTCAAATCCTTGCGAGAGAGGATTTCAAAACCAGATACAATGGCCAAATTCCAATATCTATGCATGAATTATTGTACCCACTGCTTCAGGCTCAGGACTCAGTAGCCATATCGGCAGATGTCGAGCTCGGCGGCACAGACCAGCTGTTCAACTGTTTGATGGGACGCACACTGCAAGAAGCGATGGGATTGGAGAGCCAAGTTGTGATCGCGATGCCGTTGCTTGTGGGCACGGACGGATCCGAGAAAATGAGCAAGTCAAAACATAATTACATAGGGCTTACCGAAAACCCTGAAGCGATGTTTGGCAAATGCATGTCAATACCCGACTCCCTCCTTGTGCAATACCTTGAACTTGCAAGTGGCATGGAGCGAGAAGACGCATCTGAATTAAAAGCGTCTCTTCTGATAGGTGCACTACATCCAATGGAACTCAAGAAAACTGTGGCTCTTAATATAGTGAGACTGTACCATGGAGAACTAGCCGCCACCACTGCTAGCGAACACTTCAGGCGAACTGTACAGAAAAAAATACATGACACCGGCGATTACAAGAGAGTAAGTGCTGGCGCTTATGTCGCCGACGAGCTCACAGTTGTTGAGCTGAGTCAGCTAGTGGACAGTTCGCTATCCAAGACCCAAATACGACGTTTAATCGCGCAAGGGGGGGTTTCTGTGAACGAAACGCGCGCTGAGAGCCCGGACACAGTCGTAAAACTTGGCAATGGAGACGTTAGAGTAAAGATTGGAAAACGAGGTCTCTATATCGTTCATAAATAGGGCGTTTAGACTTTTTGAAAGATAGTTCATTAAGGACTCTGTTCATGTCAGATCTGTGGCAATTGATCCGAAATGGGGACCACCCATTCGTCATCGCTGAGCTGGGC
>JANLUN010000776.1:0-10094 GCA_031363505.1 Planctomycetota bacterium
GAGCCCCTTGCCGAAGCCGACGCCCGGATCGATCCACAATCGCGCAAAAGGGATACCCGCGGCGACGCACGCGGCTGCTCGTTCGCGCAGGAACTCGAGCACGTCGCTGACGGGGTCGACGTAGGAGGGATTCGATTGCATGTCGCGCGGCGTTCCCTGCATGTGCATCGCGACGAAACCAGCGCTGTGCTCCGCGACGACGGCGAGCATGCCGGGATCGAATCGCCCGGCGCTGACGTCGTTGACGATCGATGCGCCGCATTCGATCGCACGGCGTGCGACCTCGCTCTTCTGCGTGTCGATGCTGATGGCCACGGGCGACCTGCGCGCGAGCTCCGACACGACGGGAATCACCCGCGCGAGCTCCTCTTCCAGATCGACGGGCAGCGCGCCCGGTCGCGTAGACTCGCCGCCGACGTCGAGGATCTGCGCTCCCGCAGCGGCGAGGACCAAGCCGTGCTCCACCGCTCGCTCCGGATCGCGGAAGCGTCCGCCGTCCGAGAAGCTGTCCGGCGTCACGTTGACGATGCCCATCAGGCGCACCGGTCCGGGTGTCGCCGCCGCGCGATCGTGCGCAAAGATCAGCGTGCGGATGAGTGCGCTCTGCCCGCTTCCGGTCAGCGAAGAACGTGGCGCGGAGAACACCCATTCCTCATGCGCATTCGGCTCACTGCACGCGCGCGCGAGCTCGAGCGTTGCGCCTCGTTCCCGGAGCGCCGTGAGCTGAGCACGTTCCGATGCATCGAGCGAGTCGTGTCGCAGTGCGACACGAATACCGTCGGCGTGCTCGGAAGCGGGAGCGCAGAGCCCGCGAGGCGCGATCCGTCGTGCGAGTACGCCGAGGCCGGGATGCGTGTCGAGGTCAGCTTCGCTCACTGCGGGCGGCGCGCTCGCGCGCGATTCGAGGGCACTCCGCCGCGCGCGGCGACGCTGTCTACGCGGGGGACAGTCCGGGCTTTCCGGGCATGTCACCCGGCACGACCTTCGGCGTGGACGACGGGACGTAGCTCGGCGTCGGCGCGACCTTGCCGCTCGGAGTCGGCGGCGGGCGCAGCGTCTCGACGACGGCGCCTTGAATGAGCCGCGCGATCTCTTCGCCGGTGATCGTCTCGTAGTGGAGGAGCGATTGCGTGATGCGCTCGACGGAAGCGGCGTTCTCGCGCACGACGCGCTCGGCGATCTGGTACGCGTCCTTCAGGAAGCGTCCGACCTCCTCGTCGATCTCGCGCGCCGTTTCCTCGGAGTGCCACTTGCCGCTCATCAGCTCGGTGCCGAGGAAGTCGGAGCCCTGACGTTCGGCGTAGTTGATCGCGCCGATCTTCTCGCTCATGCCGAGCTCGGTGACCATCGCGCGCGCCATCTCGGTCGCGCGGCGGATGTCATCGGACGCACCGGCGGAGATGTCGCCGCAGAAGAGCGCCTCGGAGACGCGTCCGCCGAAGAGCACGGCCAAGTTGCCGAGCATCTTCTTCTTCTGCATGTGGTAGCTCTCCTTGTCGGGGAGCACCATCGTCGAGCCGAGCGCGCGACCACGGGGCACGATCGTGACCTTGTGCGGGTTGTCGATCTCCGGAATGACGGCTGCGACGACGGCGTGTCCGGCCTCGTGGTACGCGGTGATCTTGCGGTCCTCTTCCTCGAACTTGCGCGACTTCTTCTGCCGGCCGTAGCGCACTTTGTCGCGCGCTTCCTCGAGGTGCTCCATCGTGACTTCGTCCTTCTTTTGCAAGACGGCCATGATGGCGGATTCGTTGATGATCGCGGCGATGTCGGCGCCGGAGTAACCGGGCGTCGAGCGCGCCAAAGTGGCCAGATCGACGTCCGGACCTGCCTTGATCTTCTTGAGGTGGACCTTGAAGATCTCCTCGCGGCCGCGCACATCGGGCAGATCGATCACGACTTCGCGATCGAAACGGCCAGGCCGCAGCAACGCCGGGTCGAGCACATCGGGCCGGTTCGTCGCCGCGACGAGGATGATGCCTTCGTCGGTGCCGAATCCGTCCATCTCGACGAGGATCGCGTTGAGCGTTTGCTCGCGCTCGTCATGACCGCCGCCGAGGCCTGATCCGCGTCGGCGTCCGACGGCGTCGATTTCGTCGAGGAAGATGATGCACGGCGAGTTCTCGCGCGCTTGCTTGAAGAGGTCGCGCACGCGGCTCGCGCCGACGCCGACGAACATCTCGACGAAGTCCGAGCCGGAGATCGAGAAGAAGGGGACTTCGGCCTCGCCCGCGATCGCCTTGGCGAGGAGCGTCTTGCCGCATCCGGGTGCACCGACGAGCAGCACCCCGCGCGGAATGCGGCCACCGACGCGCGAGAAGCGGCCGGGGTTCTTGAGGAACTCGACCACCTCGCGGACTTCTTCCTTCGCTTCGTCCGCACCGGCCACGTCGTCGAACGTGACGTTCGTGTGGTTTTCCTTCGAGTACAGCTGCGCGCGCGAGCGACCGAACGACATCACGCCGCCGGCAGCGCCTTGGTTGCGCATCTGGCGCATGAAGATCAGGAAGACGACGAAGATCAGGATCCACGGGCCGTAGATGAAGAGCAGAGTGGTGAGCAGCGAGTTTGGATCGCGCCAGACCGTGCCCTTGTTCTTCGAGATGTCGAACTCACGCGTCTCGATCTTCGCGCCCTTCGCGGCCAGTTGTGCGAGCAGCGCGCCGTAGTCGTCCGCGTGTTGCACTTCCAGCCACACGAGGCCCGAGTTCTTCGGCAGCGGGAACGTCGGTTCGTCGGTCGCCGCGGTCGGCCACGTCGACGCGGGTTTGGCGGTGACGCTGACGAAAAGCTTGTCGATCTGGGTCTGACCGCTTCGGGGCGTGCGAACGGCCGTCCCCTCGGCGGCGTCCACCGGCGCGTCGTCGCTCTCTTGGCCGTACGCAGTGAGCATCCGCGCGACGTTCGGAACGTAGTAACCGTTCTCGAGCGCCTGCGACAGCGCTTCCGGCGTGACCGGCTTGTAGCTGCGCGATGCCTTGATCTGTTGGTACAGCGACTCGTTCGTGTCGAGGCCGGCGAAGCTGACGGTGAAGTCGCCGCCGTTGCCCTTGAGCTGTCCCTCGATGACGTTGCCGCCCTTGAGCGATTGCGAGTCGATGTCACCGATATACAGGTGCCAGAGGTACTGGTCCTGTGAGAGCTCGGCACGCGGACGGAACCGCTGTCCGCCGATCGCGAGCAGGATCGCGATCAGCACGATCAGGAAGAGCGCATACGATCCGAACGATCGCGTCTTGCGCATCTTGTCCTTGGAGGGTGTCTTCGGGTCAGGCATACGATCTTCTATCGACTGGTCTGTGCACGGCCTCCAGCCTCGGGAGGCGCAAGCCTACATAGGATAGGTAGGTCCTCCAGCGGACGGGATGCGCGAGAAAGAAAAACCGTCGCGGGAGGGCAAGGACCTCTAGTTCACTGGGACGAACAGCTCCAGAACGAGCTCATCCGCGATGTTATGCAGCGCGCGATCGCGCGCGTCGCGCTCATTCTGGGGTCCATCGATGATGTACCCGACCCACTGCTGGGCGGTGGTCGGAGGCGACTTGGGTTCCGGGGCTCCGCGTTCGTAGAGCGCGGCCTGAACCTGGATGTACACGCCGGTCTCGAGCAGTTTGTTCTCCTGGCTGCGGATCCCGGAGCGCCGGCGGTAGCTCTGGATCTCGCCCCGGATCACCAGCTCCGCGCGCGAGGGATCGACCAGCTCCGCGTCGCACGTATCGCGCACCGCACGCGCCATTTCGTCGTAGAAGAGCCGCTCGAGATCGCGCTCGAAGCTCGTGTTGCCGAACACCTCGAGCCCGATCGTCCGGTGGGTCTCGGTCACGCGCAGGCCTGAGGAATAGCCACAGGCGGATAGGGATCCCAGCGCGAGCAGGCCGACACACAACCGAATCGAACGAATCAAGGTTGGGCCTCCGCCTTCACGGTCGGCAGCGGGCCGGGCGGAGGCAGCTCCGCCACGAACCCTTCGGCCGCGCGTTCCCGTACGGCGTCCTGAGCCACCCGCGCCTCTTCCAGGGCGCGCTCGGCGTGCCGGCGTGCTCCGTACGCGTTGTCCACCGTGCGATAGAAACGAGCGACGATCAGATCGTTGTCCGAGAGGCGGCGAATGCAGTCGGCGAGGTCCAAGCGGACGGTAGGCGCGATCTCGTGGTCCGAATACGCACGGAGCCAATCCTCGATCTCGCGTTTGGCGTGCAAGAGCTCGCTGCGGTCGTATTCCGGACTCCGCAGGGCCGCCAGGCGCAGGCGCGGGACCGCGGCCTGGCTCGCCACGCGCAGCGTGCTCGAGGGGTGGTTGAGGACGAGCTTCTCGTGGCGGTCGATGGCGAGATCCCACTCGCGGTCGTCTTCGTAGATCGCGGCCAGCGTGGCGTACGCCTGATCGCAGTGTGTCGCCCACGGGTAATAAAGGATCAGGTACTCGAGCACCTCCGGAGCGTCGTCGGACTTCTTGAACAGGCCGAGAAAGCTCGACGTGTCCGCGGCCAGCGACGCACCGATCTCGTACAGGAGATCGCCCGCCGCAACGCGCTCGTGGTGCAGCGGAAACTTCGTGTCGGTCTTCTTGATCAGGCGGTACGCGTCCATCCGATCGCCGGCTTCGAACATCGCGCGCGCCGCGCGGACTGCAGCGGTCACGGCGATCTGACGGGGGAGCTCCAGATCGAGCATGTCCGCGAGCTCGTCGGGATCGGCTCCGGACGCGGACAGCTGGTCGACACGGACCTCGGCCGACTGTTCGAGCAGTCGCTGGACCTGTTCGCGCTGTTCGGCCGGCAGGCCCGTAGCGCGTGCTGCGGAAGTCATCCATTGGAGCGCTCGCTCCGCGTCGCCGGCGGCGAGCTCCGCTTGCGCGCGTTCGATCGCGTGCGGCACGCGTGCAGCATCGAGCTTCTCGGGGATTCGTTCCGGGCCGCCAGGCATCCACGACTTCACGGTGGAGCAGCCGGTACTGAGCGCGATGAGCGCGAGCGGGATCGCAAGCAGACCGAGGCGATGAAACACGGGATCAGGCCGGCTCGTGAGCGAGGTTCGCGGCGTTGCGGTTGGGTGTGGACAAGAAGGCCTTGTGAGTGCGCGGCTGACGCTCGAGATGGTAGTCCATGAAGCGTTCGACGAAGTCGCGGACGCGATCGATCCGGTCCTGAGACAGCGCCGTCGATTCCTGGGAGAGCGCGCTCGCACGACCGAATCCGGCGCGAACCAGTTCTCGGGCGTCGTCCAACACTTGCATCGGGAGCGTGCCGACGCGCCGACCGTGCGCGCGCGCTTCCTCCGCGCATGTGCGGCACAGCCGGCCTCCAGCACCGGCCGAGAACGCGACGCGCTGCCGGCCGAATTCGATCCGGGCGTCGGCGGCGGATTGCGCCGAGGATTTCACGGGCGGCGCGGCGCCACCGCACGCGGCGCAGGTTTCGAGCGCGGGTGCCAAGCCGAGATTTTGCAGCAGCGCGAGCTCGAAGACAACGAGCGTGAGGTCCGCGCGCTCGCGCAGGACTTCCAGCTCGTCCAACGCTTCCTCGCACAGCTCGAACAGCGTGGAATCGGACTGGCTCGGATGTGAAACGAGCCCGATCAATTCGAGGACGGAGAGTCCCGATTGGTACGCGGAGAGATCGGACGTCAGTCCGCGGCGTCGCCGGACGATGCGGCCCGCGCGCAGGGTGGCGAGCTCACGGCGCGGGTTCGCATCCCACTCGAGCTCCAACGTGTCGAACAGATCGAGCATCGCAAAGTAGCGCGACGTCGGGCGGTACACGCCCTTGGCGATCCAGTGCACGCGCCCATGAGCGGCGGTCAACCCGTGAACGATGAGCGACGACTCGCCGAATGGATGGCGCGAAAAGAGCACCGCTCGATCCTGGACGATCGTCATGGTCGCAACGCGTCGCTAGCTCGCGACCTCTTGCGGCAGCGGGCGGATGCCGACCTTCAGCACGCGTCTATCGCTGGCTTCGAGCACTGTGTACTCGGTGGCGCCGAGCACGAATCGTTCACCGCGCTGGGGAAAATGGCCGAGCTCCGAAAGAACGAAACCCGCCAGCGTTTCGAAGTCCTCGCCCTCCGGGATCTGCAGCTGCAGTTCTTCGTTCACTTCCGACACGTGCAGCCCCGCATCGACTTCAGCGCCGCCGCCCGGTAACCGGCGAACGGGTTCGCGCACGTCGACGTCGAACTCGTCCTGCATGTGCCCGACGATCTCCGTGATGATGTCGCCGAGAGTTACGAGTCCCGCCGTGCCGCCGTACTCGTCGAGCACGATCGCGAGCTTGATCTTCTCGCGACGGAATTCGTTCAAGAGCTCGGAGACACGTTTGGTCTCGGGCACGAAGTGCGCGGGCCGCAGGATCGGGCGCAGCGAGGCTCCTTCGAGCCCGCGCTCCGCCGCGACCTCGACGACATCGCGGGCCGTCACAACGCCGACGACCGTGTCGAGGCTGCCTTCGTATACCGGGATCCGGCTGTGACCGGACTCCGCCGCCGCCCGCGCCGCGGCGAGCAAGCCATCGCCGATTTCGACTCCGCGAATCTTCGTGCGGGGCGTCATCACGGCGGACACATTGACGTCGCGGAACTCCATCACGTTGGAGATGATCTCGCGCTCGGTTTCGTCTAGATCGCCGGAAAGCTCGGCATCGGCGATCACCTCGCGCAATCCCTCGACGATCTGACGCGAGGCGGAGGGGTTCTGGCGCAGCCCGACGACGCGCATGAGCGCACGCCGGATCGCTTCGAGCGCGTTGACGAGCCAGCGCAGCGGCATTTGAACGACGTGGAAAACCGGCAGCACCGCGAGAATCAACGTGTCGCCGCGCCGGAGCGCGATCGCAGTCGGAAGCGCTTCCGACAAGATCATCAGCGTGGGGACGGCGATCAGCGATGTGACGACGATCGACATCCAACCGATCGGCGCGCCGTCGGCAATGAAACGGAGGAGCAGCATCGCGAACAGGACCTCGCCCGTGACCTCGAACACCCCGGCACTCGTCGCGAGGCTCTCCGTCCGGCCGAGTAGCGGTTCTATTCGGGCGCGCCGCCGCTCGGAACTCGTGCGTGCAAGCACGCGGACCGAAACCGAGTGAAGCAGCGCGACTCGAAGCGTCGCAAAGAAGCCGCCGACGAGGAGGCACGCGCAGACCCAGGCCGCATCCTGGAGCCGCGCAGCCAGCTCCGGTGTCCAGGGTGCGCCGGCGAGGGGCGCGTCGGGTGGGAGAAGTATCAACTTTTGGAGGGGAGGGGCTCCGTCCACGCGGCACGACCGCTCGGTGGGTGGACGCCGCATACCCGCGATCGGCCGGCACATCCTAGCGCGCCGCTGGGCTGCGAGCTCAAACGTGCGGAGCGCTACGACTTCGAAACGGTCGCCGGGTCTGCGCCTGAGCTAGGCCTCGAGCTCGACGCCGGCGCTGCGACGCAACCCGTGTTGAGCCGGATGCTTGAGTCCTGACCATCCGACGCCGCCGCGGCGGGCACAGTGCGTGCAATCGCGCGCGGCATGCAAGCGATCCTCCCCCCGGTGGCCACCGGTCGGCTGCCGCAAAGTGTCCCCGTCCTCCGACAATTGGCGCAGCGCGGTGTGTCGATCGCGCTTGGACCCGATGAGGAGCGCGAAGACTTCGAAGCCCGGATCGAGACGGCGCTGATGGTGCTCTTCCGCGACACCGGGGGGCGAGCCGAGTTCGACGCGCTCTACGAGTACTCGCAGCAGAGTTTGATGCCGTGGATCGCTGCGCACGTTCGCGACCACGTCCTTCGACGCCCGGGCACTCGCGACCCGCTCGAGCTCTTTCAGGACACGTGGGTGAACATCTTCCGCTATGCGCCGAGCTTCAAAGACGGCGGACCCGCGAGCTTCCGTGTCTGGTCGCGGACCATCGCGCGGAATCTGTATCGAGCACAGGGCTCGCGACGCACGGGATCGTCGCTGCAGGCGTTTCCCGAAGGTCTCCAAGAGCCGGCTGACCTGCGCTGCGGTCCTGTTCAGCTCTCGGTGCTGAACGAAGACGCTCGCACGCTGTCGCTGGCGTGGATCGCGTTGCTCGTGCAGTACCACGCAGCATGGCAACGGCTCGCGGCTCGGGACCGCATCGCGCTCGAGCTCGTCGAGGTGGACGGCCTGACGTACATCGAAGCGAGCGCGCGACTGCGCGTCGGGCTCTCGAACATGAAGATGATCATGTTCCGCGCGCGCAAGCGACTGTGCGCACTTCTCGGCGAAGCGCTCAGCGCATCGCGTCCGGCGCGCCGCGCCGCGGGCTGACCCGAGCTCAGTCCCGCGCAGCCGGACGACCTGTTCGCCAAAGCTGCAGGGCAAGCATCGCCGGTCCGACGAAGAACAGCGCGAACATCGGCGGCGCTGCGCGCAGCGGGTTCTCGATCGAGAGCAAGTCGTAGTCGCAAGCCAAACGGATCGCGCATTCGGCGAAGGCGACGAGGACGACAACACCGATCTGCCGCATCTTCCCATCGACCACCGTGCGCGGGTCGGTGACCATGAAGAACATGAAGAGCGTGTACATCGGTCCCGTGATTGGAGACAGCTCGCCGACGAGCGGCAGGCCAGTGATCGCGGAGCGCAAGCAGGCCAGGGCGATGAACGACGCGCAGTACGCAAGCGTGATGTGCCGTACCCGAGCTCGAGATACGGTGAGCAAGCCGACGGTCCAGATGAGAACGACCATCGTCGGATCGTTTCCCCACTGGTGACTCAAGATCGTCACGCGATTGGACGCGACCACGAGGAGCATGCAGATCCCGAAGTTGGTCGGGTTCCACAAGTGGCGCTTTTTGTAGTTCAGAACGTACTTCGACGCGATCGAGATCACTGATGCGACGGCGAATGGCCAAATGAGTGCGCCGTCCGGCTTCGTGAGAATCGCGACGCTGTTGCCCGTGATGTACGCGCTCAAGAGATTCGGCCAGCCGCCACGCAGCAAGGGGTAGAAGACCATTTCGGCGCCGATCGCCGTTCCCAGCGCGACCATCCACGGCACGTAGCTGTCGCCCAGGATTTGAAACTTCCACTGACCGACCACGAGGATCAGAGTCAGCAAGCTCGAGAAGTACCAGCGCGGATCGATGCGTTTCAGCAGCGGCACGCGCCGTTCCGCACGGTCGGCTTCGACGACGGATGAGATGGGAGACGCGGAGCTCACGGTTCTGCGATTTCGTTCAGCGCGTCCAAGGTGAGTGAGTCCACGGTCTGCTCGCGGCCGGACGGCCAGCGTATGACGGCTCGCTCGACGGCCGTGTGTGCACCAAGTCCAAAGTGTAGTCGTCGATCGCGCTGGCTGCAGAACCCGCTGCTCCCTTCGACCGTCTGCACCTGCATCACGCCGCCGAAGTAGAGCGTGACCTGCGCTCCGATCGCGCTCGTGTTGTCGCCTCCGCCCACGAGCCGGAATTGGATCCAGTGGTGCGGCTGCGTGATAGAGTTCCGGTACACGATCAGCGGGCCCCGCTGGTTCGCGATGATCACATCGAGTTGCCCGCGGTTGAAGAGGTCGGCCATAGTAATCGCGCGTCCGTCGTACAAATCGCTAGCGCCGACGGACTCGGCGACGTCCACGAATCTCCCGCCCCCGTTGTTCACGAGCACTCGCGAACGTTCGTAGCCCGACAAGCTGCGATCATCCATCGGTGGCCAGTTGACCGCATCCTCCGCGAGCGCTCCCATCCCACCGGCGACTTTGGACATGCCGTACCAGTAATCGCGATCGGGACTCGCCGAGAGGAACCCGTTGACGACGTAGAGATCGACGCGCCCGTCGTTGTTCAGATCACCGAACTGCGCGCCCCACGCCCATCCGCAATCGGCGACGACGCCGTCGGCGACGTTCTGTACCCAGCCGCGTTCCGCGAGTCGGTTGAGCCAGAGATTGTTACCTTGGAAAAGGTACAGGCCCTTCGAGATGTTCGTGACGTACATCGCCAAGCGACCGTCGTTCTGCACGTCGCCGAGCGTCACGCACATGCCGCTCTTCGAGCCGCCGGCAAGCCCCGCGTCGCTCGCGCGCTCGAAGCGTTCGCCGCCGCGATTCAGGAGCAGCTCTTCGCTGCCATAGTCGTTCGCGAGGAAGAGGTCTTGCCAC
>JANLUN010000779.1:0-7071 GCA_031363505.1 Planctomycetota bacterium
GTTCCCGGTGGGGAGCAACTGGAACCAGCCTGTCGGGATCGCGTTCGCGTCCGACGGCCGAATGTTCGTGTGGGAGAAGGCCGGCCGCGTGTGGAACGTCGAGAACGGTGTGAAAGCCGCGGCGCCGCTCATCGACCTCAGCGAAGAGGTCGGCAACTGGGGCGACTACGGATTGCTCGGATTCGCGGTGGATCCGAACTTCACGACCAACGGACACATCTATCTCCTTTACGTCGTCGACTACCACCACGCGCGTTGGTTCGGGACGGGCACGTACAACCCGAACACGAACGAGGACTTCCACGACACGATCGGACGTGTGACGCGCTACACGTGCAACTCCGGCGACGGATTCCACACGGTGAACTTGGCGTCGCGCATCGTCTTGATCGGCGAATCCATGTCGACGGGCTTCCCGATTTGTCACCAATCGCACGGGGTCGGTTCGCTCGTGTTCGGCGAGGACGGAACGCTACTCGCTTCGTGCGGTGACGGCGCGAGCTACTCGACGACCGACACCGGCGGGCCGATAGGGGGAAGCAGCAACACCGCACTCGCCGACGGCATCCTCACGCTCAAGGAAGACGTCGGAGCGTTTCGTGCGCAGCTCGTCGACGGCCTGAACGGCAAGGTTGTGCGCATCGACCCGGCGACCGGCGACGGCGTCGCGAGCAATCCGTTCTACGATCCGCTGTTCCCGCGCGCACCGCGTTCGCGCATGTGGGCGATGGGCCTTCGCAATCCTTATCGGATGGAGCTCATGCCGGGCACGGGCAGCGCGAATCCCGCCGCGGGCGATCCCGGCACGCTGATCATCGGCGACGTCGGATGGAACGCGTGGGAGGAGCTCAACCTGTGCGATGGACCGGCGCAGAACTTCGGTTGGCCCGTGTACGAGGGGATGACGACGCAGGGCAGCTACGCCAATCAAGGCACGCAGAACCGCGACGCTCCGAATCCTCTCTTCGGCGGCGGGTGCGCGCAGCAGTTCTTTACGTTCCGCAATCTGCTCGTGCAGGACACGCTCGCGATGCCGACGTGGCCGAACCCGTGCAACGTCGGGCAGCAGATTCCAGCGAGTATCCCGCGCTTCGAGCACACGCGTCCCGCGATGGACTGGGGACACGGCTCGGGGCCGGCGCGGACGAAGACCTACAACGGCAACAACGCGGCGACGATCAACATCGGTGCGGCGGGCTCACCCATCGCGGGCTTCCAATTCGGCGGGAACTGCGCCATCGGCGGCGGCTGGTACTCCGGCGGCGATTTGCCGCCCGAGTACGCGGGCACGCTGTTCATGGCCGACTACGTCAACGGTTGGATGCACAACGTCGTGTTCGACGTGTCGGGAACTCCGACGCTCGTGCGCACCTTCGCACTCGACGGCGAGGCAGGCGACGTGACCGCGATCACGGCCGATCCGAGCGGCGGCGGGCTGTACTACATCGACTTCAACCCGGGTAGCACGTCGACCGTGCGCCGTGTGATCGACGGTGACAATCTCCCGCCGGTCGCGGTGGCGAGTGCCGACGTGACGTTCGGTGCGGCGCCGCTCTCCGTGCAATTCACCGGCAGCAACTCGTTCGATCCCGAGCAGCAGCCGCTCACGTACGCCTGGGACTTCGGCGACGGCACGTCGAGCTCCGCGATCAATCCGTCGCACGTGTTCGACGTGACCGAGGACATCACGGCGCAGGGAACGTTCGTCGCGCGCGTCTTCGAGCTGAGCCCACCGCAACCGACGGGCGGCGGCAACTGGGATCCGGAGATCATGCGCGACGGCGACTACCCGCCCGTCGGCAACCAGGACAGCGCGCGGCAGTACGACACGTATCACGGCGGCCAGCAGGGAAACCTGGATTGGATCGGCTACTCGTTCCCGTCGGCGCGCCAGTTCGTCGGGCTTGTATTCCAAGAAGGAAAACACTTCGGCGACGGCGGCTGGTTCGACACGTTCGTGATGGAGACGAGCAACGACGGCGTGAGCTGGACGCAAGTCGCTCGCCCATCGTGCGTGCCAGGCTATCCGGGAAACAACGGCGTTTCGTACGAGACATTCGCGCTCAGGTTCGCGCCTGTGACCGCTGCGCACATTCGCATCCGCGGCGCGCCGGGCGGCAGCGCGGACTTCATCAGTGTCGGCGAGCTGCGCGTGATCGCGAAAGCGACGAGCGGGCTCGACGCACCGCTGTGTCGAACCGTCACGCTCGCCGTCACCGACTCACTGAACGCGACAGGCACGACCGAGATCGACATCGCGCTCAACAACACTCCGCCATCCGTGCAGATCACGAGTCCGGTGGACGGTTCGTCCTATGCGCTCGGCCCGATCCTCACCGTGCCGCTGACGGCCAACGTGTCCGACGCCGAGCACGGGACCGGTGAGCTCACCTGCGCCTGGCAAGTGCTCCTCCATCACGACGCGCACTCGCACCCCGAGCCGGTCGACAACGACTGCAGCACGAGCGTGCAGATCGTTCCGGTCGGCTGCGACGGACACACGTACTTCTACGAGTTCCAGCTGACGGTCACGGACTCGGGCTGCCTGTCGACGACGCAGTCGGTGTTCATGTATCCGGCGTGCACCGGCGCTGTGTTCTGCACCGGCGAAGGTTCGCTGCCGACGCCGTGCCCGTGCGTGCCGCCGAACACGGTGCCGAATCCCAGCGGAGATCACGGCGCGGGCTGCGCGAACTCGTTCAACCTATCCGGCGCGCGGTTGTACGCAGGCGGTACGACGAGCCCCGACACAGTCGCGTTCCGCGCCGACGTCGCGTCGAACTACGTCGGCTTCGGGCTGATGCTCAAGGGCAGCGGCTCCGATCCGAACGGCGTCGCGAGCGGCGACGGATTGCGTTGCGTCGACGGCACGCTGATCCGTTTCGGCGGGCACTTCGCGAGCACGAACGGCGCTCCTCTTGGAAGCTGGACATATCCGAACAACGTGCAGACGACACAGGTGTCGGCGGCGACGTTGCAGACTCCGGGGCAAGCGGCGTACTACCAGCTCTTCTACCGCAATGCCGCGGCCGCGTTCTGCAACGCGAGCACGACGAACTTCTCGAACGGCTACCGCATCGATTGGTAGACGATCGCTGCGGACTAGAACGAGAGGCGCAGGCTCGCCACCAAGCTCACGCCCGGTGCGTCGACGCCGGACCCGTGCACGCGGTAGTTCTCGTCGAGGATGTTGTGCACACCGACCGACCACGTCGCTCCGGGTGAGTAGCCGGTCACAGGCCGCGGAGTCCCCAGCGGACCGCCCACGTCGAAATCGAGCACGGCCCAACCTTCGGTTCCATCGGGATCGATGCGCGGATCGCTCTCGTCTTCGGGGTTGAGCTCGTCCTGCGTCAGCGCCCACATGCACGCGAGTTCGCTCCAATCGAACCACGTCGTGGTGGCCGGCTCGTCCCAGCGCACGCCGACAACGCCGTGCAATGGCGGAATGCGCCGGAACGGAACGTCGTCGTACGGCGCGGTCCCCGTCAGCGGATCGATCGTGTCGTCGTACTGCCTGCCGTACGCATAGCTCGCCGCGACTTCGAGCGACCACGGCGAGCCGAGCTCACCGAGCACGCGCCGATACCACGCGTCGACACCGAAAATCTCGCCGGTGCCGACGTTGCTCCGCAGATACGTTTCGTCGCCGAGCGTGTTCGGATCGCCTTCGTCCGTCAGGCGCCGCCCGATCAGATCATCGAGCCAGGTGTAGTACACGCCGAGCGAGCCGTTCCAGCGCTCGCGCGTCACGTCGAGCGCGGCGTGCACCGTCACGTTGCTCTCGGGATCGAGGTCAGGATTCGCGATCTCGTCGCCGCCGAAGAACGAGCCGTTGTTCGCGAGCTCCTCGAGGTTGGGCGCGCGAAAGCCCTGCGAAAGCGTGCCGGTGAGCCGCGTGCGATCACCGACTTCGCCGGAAGCGCTGAGGCTGCCGGTCAGCGCGCTGAAATCGCCGTCCTCTTGTCCGCGCCCGTTCGCGGCAAAATTCTCGAACCCGAAGTCGATGTACGAGTAGCGCACACCGGCCGTCACCGCGACGGGATCGAAGGCCGTGATCTCGTCCTGCACGAACACGCCGGCGGACGTGTAGCGCGAGTCCTCCGCGTACGCCGGCTCGGCCGGCGTCGACACGCCCGTGTTGATGTTGGTGTTCTCACGAGCCGAGTCGACCCAATCATTCGCGAGGTCGATCCCCCACGTCAGGAAGTTGTGCTCACCCACCGCCGCCTTCCAATCCACGCCGAGGACGGCCGTGTCGATCACGTCGCGCTCGCCGGTGACCGTGGTCGCGTTGAGGCGCTGGATCTCACGCTCTTCCTCGTAGCGCCGGTACGAGAGCCGCACTTGCATGTGGTCCGCGAGCGCGCCGTCGTCCGCGTCGTCGTACGTGATCTGGTAGATGCTTCGATCCTGCAGCCGGTAGTGCCACAGCGAGTTCGACGGCTGCGTCTGTCCGTAGCCCGTGACGAGCCGGTCCGTGCGCGGCACGTCGAACTCGCGATCGATCAAGGCGGTCGCGCGCAGCTGGCGCACGCGATCGATCGAGTAGCCGTACGAACCGAAGAAGCCGTTGCCGTTATAGCCGGTGAACTCCTGCAACTCGTCGTCGCCGGCTTCGAGATCCTTCCAGTCCTGCATCGTGCCGATCGCCAGCAAACTGTGTTTCTCGCTCGCGCCGGACATCTCGAGCGAGCCACGTCCACCGCTCGTCGCGGACTGGTAATAGAGATCGAGCACCGCGTGCATCGCACCCGCGTCTCCCCCGTCCATCGGCGCGTCCGCACCCGTCGGCTTGCGGTGCTTCGTCCAGATCAGGATCGCGCCCCCCATCGCGTCGGAGCCGTACAGAACTGACGACGGCCCACGGATCACCTCGATGCGATCGACGACCGCCGGGTCGATCGAGTTGAGCGTCTGGTGCGCGTTGCGCGTCGTCGAGTCGTTCAGCCGCACGCCGTCGATGACGAGCAGGATGCGATTGCCGATGAGGCCGTTGATCTGCGGCGATCCTCCGCCCAGGTTCGTCTCCTGGATCCACAAGTTCGCCGTGCGGGCGAGCGCACGCGGCAGCGATCGTTCCTCCGTGCGCCGGATCTCGTCGCCGCTGATCTCGAGGACCATCGCCTCGGACTGCGGCACGACCGACTCCGATCGTGGCGCGGTGACGATGGTCTCGCCCGCCGATGACGTGAGAGGCTCTTGAACAGGCGCGAAGAGCACGAGGGCGACGGCGCGGACGAGCATGAAGGGGGGGCTCCTGACTCGGTCGTGACGAAACGATCCGCTCGAAGTTACCCGACGATCTCCGCGCACGACAGGTGCGGAGTGCGTTCGATTCGACGCTCGAGCTTCACCCGCGCACGACTCCCGGCAACCACGTCGTCAGCGCCGGCACGTACGTGATGAGGAGCACACCGATCAGCAGCACGAGGAGCATTGGAAGCACGGCGCGGATCACGACCGGCATCGGCCTGTTCAGTCGATAACTCGCCAAGAAGAGGTTCATTCCAACCGGCGGCGTGAGGAAACCGAGCTCGAGGTTCGCGAGGAAGATGATCCCCAGGTGCACGGGATCGATGTGGAACGCTTCTCCCATCGGAACGATCAGCGGCACGACGACGATGGTCGCCGAGAAGACGTCCATCAGGCAGCCGACGACGAGCAGGAAGAGATTGAGATACAAAAGGAAGAGCCACGGCGAGTGCACCGATGTCGTCACCCACTCGAGCGCCTTCGCCGGAACTTCCGCGTCGATCAAGTAGTTCGTGAACCCGAGCGCGACGCCCAAGATCATGAGCACGCCGCCGATCAGGAGGCCGCACTCCACCATGACGCGCGGAACGCCGCGCAGGATCGAAAGGTCGCGGTAGATCACGCACTCGACGAAGAATGCGTACAGCGCCGTCACCGCCGCTGCCTCGACCGGCGTGGCGCGACCGCTGAACAGGCTGACGAGCGCAACCACCGGAAGGAGGAGCTCCCACTTCGCGTCCCACACCGATCTCCACGCCTCGCGCGCGTCGAACCTCGCGCCGCTGCGATCGACCACCGGCCCGCGGCGGACACCCCACCACGCGGTCAACACGACGAGCAACACGCCGGGCACGATGCCGCCGAGGAACATCTCCTCGATCGTGACCTTCGAGATGATCGCGTAGAGGATCAGCGGCAAGCACGGCGGGAACAAGAGACCCAGTGAGCCGGCGCCCGTGATCAAGCCGAGCGCGTCGCGTTCGCTGTACCGCGCCGAAATCAGGATCGGCATCAAGAGCCCGCCGAGCGCCAGGATCGTCACGCCCGACGCGCCGGTGAACGAGGTGAAGAACGCGCACACGAGCGCCGTCACGATCGCCGGTCCGCCGCGCACTCGGCCGAAGAGCGCCTGGAACACACGGATCAAGCGCTTCGACGCACCGCCCTCGGCCATGAAGTATCCCGCGAGCGTGAACAGCGGGATCGTCGGCAGCGTCGGGTTGGTGACCAGTCGATAGTGGTCGAGCGGGATCGACGCGATCGGTGAACCGCTCGACCAGAACAGGATGAGCGCCGCGCCGCCGAGCGTGACGAAGACGGGCGCTCCGGCGAGCGTCGCGAGGCCGAGCACGACGAGCGCGGGCACACGCATCGACGCGGGATCGATCGGCGCGCTGGATCCGACCCACACGATCAGCGCCGCGATCCCGAGCGCAAGGGCGCGACCCGCGAGCGTATTCGATGCGCCCCACAAGAGTCGCAACGCCACGAGCCCGAAGCCCACGGGAAGGACGCACTGTACGACCCACACCGGCACGCCGTAGACGAGGATCTTTCCGACCTCACGCTCGATGGAGATGAACTCCACGCTCGCCGCGCACAGGAACGCAGCGACCGCCGTGGCGACGGCGTGGCTGAAGAGATGCACGGCGTTGCGCCACTTGCCGCGCAGGAACGCTTCCGCCGTCGAGAGAGACAGCAGCTTGCCATCACGCGCCGCAACGGCGCCCCCGAGCATCCCGATCACGAGCGTCAGGTGCTGGACGATCGAGTTCGAACCGACGATGCCGGTTTCAAGCGTCGCGCGCAGACCGC
>JANLUN010000813.1:0-4720 GCA_031363505.1 Planctomycetota bacterium
CGCCGCCGAGCGTGACGTCGGTCGGATCATCGAAGACGTCGAGCCCGCTGACGGCGATCGCTTGACCGAGCTTGCCGGCGAGCGCGCTGCGACCGCGTTGCACCGCGATCGCGCTCGCTCCTGATAGAACCGGCGCGATCAGCACGGAGAGCAGCGCGTCGGGGGAGAGCAAGACGGGCCCGGTGTAGGTCTCGGCCGGCCCGGCCGCCAAGTTGCCGAGCGCGATCGACGTGAACTGCGACACGATGCGCTCGAGCGCCGGAGCGACGTCGGAGAGTCGCCGCAGGCTGTCGCCGGCGTAGTGGAAGCCGCCCACATCGCCGCCGTCGATGGCCATGCCCATCACCGACATCGAGAGCGAAGCATCCGACTGGGACACGTGTACGCCGCGATTCGAATGGACGGCGTGCGTCACGCGCGTGAGATCGCACGACGCGCCGTCGATCGAGATGCGACGGTCGATCGAGCGCGCGCGGGCCATGAAATCACGCGCGAAATCGACGACCGATTCGACCGGCAGCGCGGCGAGTTCGCGCTCGACAAGCGTCGGGCGCGGAGCGCCCGACACCATCGGTCGGGCCGGTGGCAGCCGGTTGTGCTCGTCGGGCGGCGCGAAGCTCGACAGCTCGACCGCGTCCTTCGCGACCTGCTCGAGCGCGCGCGCGTCGCTCTGATTGCTCGACGCGAAGCCCAAGCGACGATCCTTGAATGTGCGCAGCCCGAGGCTCGAGCCGTCGTCGACTTGCGTCAGCTTGAGGTCGCCCTTCTCGAAGCGCACCGAGACGCTCTGCGAGCGCGAGACGTACGCCTCCGCTTCGTCGGCGCCGAACGAGAGTCCGTGCTCGACGACGCGGCGGGCGCGTTCGAGCGCGCGCTCGCCTTCCTTGGTTTCGTCGAACGCGCCGTGCGCCGGAGTGCGAGTCGCGAGGGACATGCTCAGCGCCCTCCCAGCACGACGGTGCACAGGGTCCACGGTCCGCCCGCGTCGACCTTCGCCGGTTGTCCCTTGCCGCAGTGCCCCGCGCCGAGATCCCAGCGGAAGTCGCGTCCGACGCCTTCGACGGAACGCAGCACGTCGAACGCTTGACCCGAGATGTTGACGCCGCGAAGCAACGGTCCCTGACGTCCGTTCTGAATGCGGTACGCGGCGCGCGTCCCGAACATGAACTCGCCGTTGGAGTCGGCCTGTCCGTTCGCGGCGCCGTCGAGCAGGTAGCCGTCTTCGATGCCCGCGATCATCGCGTCCAGATCCGACGTGCCCGGCGCGATGTAGGTGTTGCGCATGCGGATCAGCGGCTCGTTGTCGTACTCCCACGCGCGCGCGTTGCCTGTGGGAGCGACGCCGTCGCGCGCGGCACTCTCTCGGTCATGGAGGTACGACACGAGGATGCCGTCCTTGATGATGACGGTGTTCTGCGTCGGCACGCCTTCGTCGTCGACCGCGACGCTTCCGCCCGCGCCGGGATGGAACTCCGAACGTCCGGAGTCGCACAGCGTGACGTGCTCGGACGCGACGCGCTGTCCGAGTTTCCCGGCTGCGCACGATCCCGCGGCGACGAAGTCCGCTTCGACCGTGTGACCGACGGCTTCGTGCGTGAGCAGGCCGACGAGCGCGGGAGAGAGCAGCACGCGCTTGCGGCCGCCTTCGGGATAACCGGCGCGCAAGAGATCGACCGCGCGTTTTCCGGCGCGTTCGGAGAGCTCTTCGGGCGATGTGCGACCGAACAAGCAGTCCCACGCGCCCGTCGCGCCGACGGATTCGGCGCCGCGCTGGATCTCGCCGTCCTTCTGCGCGATCGCCATCACGCGAAACTCCGGCCGGACGAGTCGCGTCCACGCGCGCGCGCCGTCGCTCGTGACGATCGCTTTTTCCTCGAAGACCTCGCTGTAGCTGACCGACGCGCTCTGGATCGACGACGAGAGTCCGCGCGTCTGCGCTTCGAGCCGCAACACGAGCGCAAGCGTCTCTTCTAAGGGACGTCGCAGCAGCTCGTCGACGCCCGGCGCGTCGAAGCGGCCGCGCGCGAGCGCAACCGACGCGAGCGACGGCCGGTGGCCGGTGCGGACGCGCGCGGAAGCTCGCGCCGCGGCGCGAGCGGAGTCGACGGCGCGTTGAATCGATGCGCGGTCGACATTGTCCGTGCTCGCGAAGCCGAACGTGCCGTGCTCGAGCACGCGCACGCCGATGCCGCTGTGCTCGGTGATCTGCGCCGTCTCGACGCGCCCCTTTTCGACTGCGACTGCACGCGTGCGCTTCTTGTGATAGCGCAGCTCGACGAAGCCGTCGCCCGCGGCGGCGAGCACTTCCGCCAAAAGATCGGTGGGATCGGAGGCCGTCGGTTGCGCGGTCGGTTTCGCTGTTGGTTGCGCCGGGAAGTGAGTCACGGTGAGAGCATTCGGGTAGATCGGCCTCTGGAATCGACGAGCGTCGGGCAGAGAATCGACTACTTCACGCGCGGACTCAAGCTCGCCGGCGTTGGCGCAGAGCTATGCTGTCGTCGTGGCTAACCCGAAAGACCAAGAACGTCAGATCGCCGGCAACAAGCGCGCGCGCTTCGAGTTCGAGATCCTCGAGGAGCTCGAATGCGGCATGGTGCTGACCGGCACGGAGGTCAAGAGCCTGCGCGGGGACCACGGCTCGATCGCGGAGGCCTACGGGCTGATCCGAAACGGCGAGCTCTTTCTGATCGGCTCGCATATCCCCGAGTACAAGCAGGGGAACGTGCACAACCATGCGCCGGCGCGCGAGCGCAAGCTCCTCGTTTCACGCCACGACATCGACCGCTGGTACGAGCGCGTGAAGGTGAAGGGCATCACGATCGTGCCGCTGTCCCTGTACTTCAAAGGGTCGCGCGTGAAGATCAAGATGGCGCTCGCGCGCGGCAAGAAGCTGTACGACAAGCGCGCGACGCAGCGGGAGAAGGACGACAAGCGCGAGATGGACCGCGCGACGATGCGGCGGCGGTGATTCAGGGGGAGCGACGTGTCGGCGCGGGCAGTAGGATCTCGCCCCTTACAGATGGCCCAGCTCGCCCGATGACCGAACAGAACCTCTCGTCGTTCCTCTGGTCGGTCGCCGACCTCCTGCGCGGCGACTACAAGCAGTCCGAGTACGGCAAGGTGATCCTGCCGTTCACGGTGCTGCGGCGGCTCGACTGCGTGCTCGCGCCGACCAAGTCGGCCGTCATCGCGGAGCTTGCGACGCGCAAGAAGTCGGGCGTGAATCCCGAGCCGTTCCTGCTCAAGAAGTCCGGGCAGCACTTCTACAACACGTCACCGCTCGATCTGCGGAAGCTGATCGGGGATCAAGACCACATCGGCGAGAACCTGCGCGCGTACCTGCAAGCCTTCTCGCCGTCCGTCCGCGACATCTTCGAGCGCTTCGACTTCCACACGCAGATCGACCGGCTCGCCAAAGCGAAGCTCCTCTACCTCGTCACCGAGAAGTTCGCGAACGTCGACCTGCATCCCGAGCGCGTGACCAACGCGCAGATGGGCCTCGTGTTCGAGGAGCTGATCCGCAAGTTCGCCGAGCTCTCGAACGAGACCGCCGGAGAGCACTTCACGCCGCGCGAGGTGATCCGGCTGATGGTCAACCTGCTCTTCATCGAGGACGACGACGCGCTGACGAAGCCCGGCGTCGTGCGTTCGCTCTACGATCCCACTGCGGGAACCGGCGGGATGTTGAGCGTGGCCGGTGAGCACCTCGCGGCGCTGAACCCGAAAGCGCGCCTCGTGATGTACGGGCAGGAGCTGAACGCCGAGTCCTACGCCATCTGCAAGGCGGACATGCTCATCAAGGGCCAGGACATCGCGAACATCGTCTTCGGCAACACGCTCGCGGCCGACGGCCTTCCCGGGCAACGCTTCGACTACATGCTGTCGAACCCGCCGTTCGGCGTGGAGTGGAAGAAGATCGAGCGCGAGATCCGCAAGGAAGCCGAAGAGCGCGGCTTCGACGGCCGCTTCGGTCCGGGCTTGCCGCGCGTGAGCGACGGATCGCTGCTCTTCCTCTTGCACCTCGTCTCGAAGATGCGTCCCGCGAAGGACGGCGGCAGCCGCTTCGGGATCGTGCTCAACGGCTCACCGCTCTTCACGGGCGGCGCGGGCTCGGGCGAGAGCGAGATCCGCCGGTACATGCTCGAGAACGACCTCGTTGAGGCGATCGTCGGCCTGCCGACGGACATGTTCTACAACACGGGCATCAGCACCTACGTGTGGGTCGTGAGCAACCGGAAGCCCGCGGCACGCAAGGGCAAGTTGCAGCTGATCGACGCGAGCAGCTTCTGGCAGAAGATGCGCAAGAGCCTCGGCAGCAAGCGCAAGGAGCTCGGCGCCGCGCACATCGAAGACATCACGAAGATCTTCGGCGAGTTCGAGGAGGTGACGCGCAACGGCGTGCCGATCAGCCGCATCTTTCCGAACGAAGCGTTCGGGTATCGCACGATCACGGTCGAGCGGCCGGAGCGCGATGCGAAGGGCAAGGTCGTGCTCGGCATCAAAGGCAAGGCGAAGGGCAAGCCGGCTGCCGACGCGAGCCTGCGCGATACCAAGAACGTGCCTCTGTCCGAAGACGTCGAGAAGTACTTCGAGCGCGAGGTCCTCCCGCACGCCGCCGACGCCTGGATCGACCACGACAAGACGAAGGTCGGTTACGAGATCCCGTTCAACCGCCACTTCTACGTGTTTAAGCCGCCGCGCCCGCTCGCCGACATCGACG
>JANLUN010000834.1:0-2808 GCA_031363505.1 Planctomycetota bacterium
GGCGGCAGCAGCAGCGGTGGCAACGCACCACCCTCGATGAGCGGGTTCACCGTGCTCGATCCCAAGCTCCCCGCGCAAACGCGCGTGCGCTTCGTGTTGTCCGACGCGGAAGCGAACCCCGCGACCGTCGAGTTCTTCTACCAAGCACCCGGTCAGCCGACGCAACCGCTCACGCAGGCCGGCTCGAACCCCGCCGTGCTCACGACGTCGAGTCAAGGCGTCGAGCACGTGCTCCCCTGGAACTTCGCACACGAGTCCGCACTCCCCGACGACGCGCACTTCGTCGACGACGTGCAGGTCTTCGCGAGCATCGCCGGCGGCATCCAGCAGATCGTGCTCGGCGCGAACGGCGCGAGCATCGGCCTGGGTAACGATGCGCCCGTAGTGAGCCAAGTCGAACCGCCGGTCGACGAAGTGCCGGGCATCGTGCTCGTGCGGCTCCTCGTGTCCGACACTTCGAGCGACGTGGTGTCGATCAAGGTCGAGTACGACATCGTCGGCGACCTCCCCGACACCGGATGGAGGCTCGCGCGGCCGGCGCAAGAGAGCTCGACGCCGGAATTCGGCATTCGCGACGTCGTCGCGTCCAGGGACGCGACCTCACTCGCATTCTTCTGGGACACGAACGTCGATCTCGCCGATCTCGAGCGCGACGTGCGACTGCGCTTCACGCCTGAAGACTCCGTCGTGACGGGCAACAACGCGGTGAGCCCGTCTTTCCGCGTCGACAACAACGCGGAGCCGATCGCGACGGTGAGCGACGGACTTCTGCTGCTCAACCCCGATCAGCGCGCCGGCATCCCGATCCCGTACATCGTGCGCGACGAGGAGTCGGACGAGGTTCAAGTCGTCTTCCAGTGGAAACGTCCGAACGAGGAGTTCCCGCCGCTGCCGGACACGCCGGCCGAGATCAACGCGATCCTTGCGGATCCGGTTCAGCGCAAGGCTCTGCACATCTGCTCGGAGTATCCGACGTGGGTCGAGGGACGAGTCGTGCCCATCGACTCGACCTCCGTGCGTTTGCCGGAGCTGGCCACGAGCGCGACTTCGATCCTCGCGCACGGCATCATCGGCCGCGAGCTCGAGATCCTGCGCGCGTCGAAGGTTCCCAAGCCGATCGCCGCGACGTGGCCGAGCAATCCCCTGACCCATCCCGTCGCGGCGCTGCCCGTCGGCGATGGAATCGAAGCTCTCGTCCTCGACCGAGCGCGCCCAGGCGCGTGGCGCTTGCGCCAGATCGAACTCGCGACCGGCGTCGTGACGCGCGCGCTCGTGCCCGCATCACCGGGCGAGCCCGATGCCGTGACCTTCGAACGCGATCAGACGTCCGTGCTCGTAGCGTCGAGTGTCGCGGGCGATTGGCAAGTCGCCCGTGTGCGGCTCTCGGACGGGAGCCTGACGCCTCTGGTCGCCTTCGACGGCTCGACCGAGCAGGGAAACGTGCGTGGCATCGCGAGTCTCGGAACCGGCGCCGCTCTGATCACGCTGGGCGGCTCGCTCGTGCGGCTGGACTGGCTCGATCCGCAGAATCCGACCGCCACCGCGATCCTGGACGGATTGGAGACGCCGTGGGGACTCGTACTCGACCCATTGAACACGAACCAAATCTATCTCGCGGAGCGCGATGCCGAGACATCGAGCGGCATCGGTCGCGTGCAGTCGATCCGACTCGACACGCTCGAGCGGAGGACGCTGCTCGCGCAACCCGTGCAGCTGCTCGACGACGTCTTCGTACACGCCATCAACCGCCCGCAGGCGTTGGCGCTCGATCGATCGGGAGCGCGCTTGCTCGCGATTACACAGCGCGAGACATCCGACGGAACGCACGAGCTCTTAGCGGTCGACTTGAACGCCGCCGGCGCGAGCCGAGCGTTCGACGTCCGATCGGGGCTGCCGGCGGAAACGGGCTCCGTGGCTCTCGGCGACGAGGAACTTCTGCTTCTCGCGCTCACGAGCGAAGACGACCTCGCCGTCGGAGGTGGGATCGAGCAGCGGCGCACGATCGAGGAGTTCGAGCTCGCGCATCGTGACGCACACGTGACGGCTGCTTTCTCGCCGGCCTTGGCCTCGGCCCAGCCCTTTCGAATTCGAATTCCGTCGCTCGTGGGATCGCCGACTCCGTTCGGTGCACGCGATTCCTTCGTGTGGAACAGTGCGGACCTGGCGGAGGGCGGCGGGGTGCAATTCCGGGCCGTTCCGATGGATGCCGAGAGGGGCGTGGACGGAGCGACCGAGGCCGCCAAGGTGATTCGGTCGCCGCTCGACGCCGAGCTCGTGACGCTTGGAAACGTGAGCTTGACGAGCAGCCCCTTCTCCGTCGCCGCAGCCGACCTCGACGGCGACGGGGATCTCGATCTCGCATCGGCGAGCTCAGGCAGTAACACGCTCACCGTCTTCTTCCAGGAGAGCCCCGGCGTATTCGGCTCGACTCCACTCTCCCTTGGAAACGCGAGCGTGACGAACGCGCCCGCTTCCGTCATCGCAGCCGATCTCGACGGCGACGGGGATCTCGACCTCGCGTCCGCGAACACGGGCAACTCCACGCTCACGGTCTTCTTCCAAGAGAGCCCCGGCGTCTTCGGCTCGACTCCACTTTCGCTTGGAAACGGCAACGTGACAGGCGCGCCCTTTTCCATCACCGCAGCGGACCTCGACTGCGACGGGGATATCGATCTCGCCTCCGCGAACACAGGCGGCCAGACGCTCGCCATCTTCTTCCAGGAGAGCCCCGGCGTCTTCGGCTCGACTCCACTCTCCCTCGGAGAACAGTTTGCTCCAAGCAGCCCCTACTCCGTCATAGCCGCGGAC
>JANLUN010000854.1:0-1926 GCA_031363505.1 Planctomycetota bacterium
CCGGCTTTGCCTTCGTCGCGCGGCAGAAGCGCATGAGCATCGGCAAGGACGACTTTCACCTCGACCTGCTCTTCTTCCATCGCCACCTTCGTCGTCTCATCGCCGTCGAGCTGAAGCTGGAATCCTTTCATCCCGCCCACGTCGGCCAGATGGAGCTGTACTAGCGCTGGCTGGACAAACACGAACGCGCGCAGGGCGAGGAAGCGCCGATCGGACTCATCCTGTGCGCGTCCGCCGACGCCGAGCAGGTAGAGCTGCTTCAGCTCGATGCCAAGTCCATCCGCGTCAGCGAGTACCTCACGGAGTTGCCGCCGCTGCCGCTGCTCCGCGCGCGGTTGCACCAGGCGATAGAGCACGCCAGGGAACAGGCGGTCAGGCGGCTTCCTGGCCCGGAGGGCCGGTGATGGATGGCTACGACCCCGTGTCCGAGCAGATGATCAACCTCGCTCGGAGTCTGCGCGATCTTCAGCAGCAGGCTGCGCAACAATACGAGCCTGTGGTCAACGGCATCCTGCTCACGCGCAGTCGCGATATCCCGCACATCGAACACACGCTCGATCGCCTGCTCGACTTCTGCGGCGACGAGCGTGTGCTGCGGATGTACAAGCAACTCTGTCGTCACTACTGGACCATCGATCCTGCCGCCACCGCCGACTACATCAACGCCTACCGCGAATACTGGGATAGCGATGGGCAGGTAGGCCAGTCGTAATCGCGGACCTCAAGCCTTATCCGGAGTACAAGGAGTCGGCGCTCCGCATCGCGAACCACTTGCTCAAGGAGTTGCGCTGATGGCACAGGGATCCGGCATCGAGTGGACTGAATCTACGTGGAATCCCGTCACGGGTTGCACGAAGGTCAGTCCAGGTTGCAAGCATTGCTACGCCGAGCGCATGGCCGAGCGCCTTCAGGCCATGCGCCAGCCGAATTACGTGAACGGGTTCCGGCTGACGTTGCAGCCTCACATGCTCGAGCTGCCTCTCACGTGGAAACGGCCGCAGACGATCTTCGTGAACTCCATGAGCGATCGCTTTCACGAGGACGTGCCACTCACATACATCCGCGCCGTCTTCGACGTGATGATACGCGCGCACTGGCACCGGTTTCAGGTCTTGACCAAGCGCGCCGAGCGTTTGGAAGAGGTCGGTGGGGAGCTCTGCTGGCCATCGAACATCTGGTTGGGTGTGAGTATCGAGAGCGAGCGGTATCGCCACCGGATCGATCACTTGCGAGCGACGGACGCACAGGTCAAGTTCCTTTCGCTCGAGCCGCTGCTCGGGCCGCTGCCGGAGCTCGCCCTGACTAACATCGACTGGGTGATCGTGGGTGGTGAGTCTGGTCCGAGGTCGCGACCGATGGATTCGATGTGGGCCGCGGATCTGCGCGATCAGTGCAACCGGGCGAAGGTGCCTTTCTTCTTCAAGCAGTGGGGCGGCAAGAACAAGAAGCAGTCGGGGCGCGTCCTCGAAGGACGGGTGTGGGACGAGATGCCCTTCACGGAGGTCGGCGTCGTGCACACGCGCGGCCCCGACAGAATCAGGTCACACTAGTTCGTGGCGGGGAGCGGAAGGCTGGCTAAGCGAGTTCGGTAATCGGCGGCATCGCAGAATCGCCGTCGTGCGACACGCGAGCGTTCGCGTTCTCGATCACGCGCCGCGCGCAACGCAGCGCGTCGGACCGAAGCTCGGGCACCGCGGTGTTCTCCCACAGGCGACCGCGCAGCAGCGGGCCCGCGAGGAAGAGCGACCGATGAGCGCGTCCGTCTTGGTCGAGCAGCCTCCCCGTCGGATCGGTCGCGAGTCCAAGTCCGAGCTCATCCGGCGAGATGACGCCTGCCTGTCGCAGCGACTGCACGAACGGTTCCTCGACGCGCGCCAAGTCCGTATCCGGGCCGGTGCAATTGATGACGCGGCTCGCGGACACGAC
>JANLUN010000856.1:0-1738 GCA_031363505.1 Planctomycetota bacterium
GGCGGCAGATTCCGCCGCGGGCGACGCTGATCTTCGACGTGGAGTTGCTCGGAATCGTCAAGCCGTGAATCGCGGCGCAGCCCGCTCGCCGCGGTGATCGGGGCACGTGTCCGCAAGCATCGGCTTGCGTCGAACCGCATCGGAGCGCTTCGAACCGGCCGCGGCTAGCCCCTGCCGCCCGATCGCCCGCCCACGAACACTCGCGAGGCCTCGACTTGGATAGCCCTGCGCATTTGAAACGGGCCCCTGCACGAATTTCCGTTACCCAAAACTGCGGAGCGGCCCGGCGCGGGATCTAGAAAGGTCGAGTACGATTCTTCGGAACGCTTTTCAGGAGATTGTAATGCGCAGCCCCCAGTTCATCGCCCTCGGAGTCGCGGTCCTCGCCGCGACGTCTTTCGCTCAACAGGACGTGCGCTCCCGACTTCGGTCGAAGGGGCCCGTCAAGTACGCCGGCATCTACCACTACGGTCTCGGGACGTGGACGCGCCCCGGAGCGATCAACTCCGAGGCCCAGCTCGGCCCGGTGTTCAGCACCATCTACAACAACACGAACTCGTCGCCCTACTTCGCCGCTTGGTATCCGGGCGAGTACTGGACAGACGAAGGCCGGATCCCGAGCACGACGTCCCCCGACAAGATCTTCAGCGAGTCGCAAGCGTCGACGGGCGCGGGATTCGTCGGCGCCGTCAACGAGTGTCCGTGGGGGCCGAGCTCCGCGCCGGGTTCCGCCAAGGGCTCCGCGAACAGCTACAAGGTCGCCGGCTTCCAGATCGGCTACTGCTCGCAAGCCGTCGGCTCCACGACCTCGATCGACATCGAGTTCCGTGAGTCGACGACGGTCGACGGACTGCGCTGCGCCAATGGAATCGCGGCCGCGCCGCAAGGTTCGTTCGCGCTCACCGGATTGCCGGGCAATGCCGGCAGTCCCTACTTCTGCTGGGTCGTGTCGATCGACGTCTCCGCCACCACGTTCTCGATGAAGGCGGACGGCTCGGGGAGCTACAACAACCCGGCGCGCAGCGCGGATCTCGATCACCTCTTCAGCTGGTCGTTCAACTTCCCGACCGATCCGGGTCCCGTCGGATCGGGCGCGTCCGGGTTCCTGTTCGCCGGCAATCCCGCGAACCAGACCGTCGGTCCGAACCAACCGACCTCGGGAACTCCGAACACGAACGGTTGGAAGTCGTACGACACCGTGAACCATCCCGGCCTCGCGCACTCCGGCTACGACGGAACGGTGTGGGACAAGCACGGCGCGAACCTCTCGCCTTCGATGTTCAACGGCGGCAACAACGGCTCGCGCGGAACGTTCGCATTCGTCTCGACGCACCCGGCGCCGACGCACGAAGAGGGCACCGGCATGTCGACGCAGGACTGCGTTCGCATCGAGAATCCGAGCGCGAACCCGCTCGGTTTGCCGACCGGCTCGTACTGGTTCGGCGGACCGACGCTCGGGGCGCAAAACACGTTCACGAGCTTCCACCTCGAGTTGTACACGAGCGACTCGACGACGTTCGTGTCGCCTCCGGGCACGGGCTTCTGCTACGGCGACGGTTGTGCGTTCACGTGTCCGTGCACCGTCGGAACGATCCCCGACCCGCAGGGTCACCACGAGTCGGGATGCGCGAACGGTCCTTCATTCGGGAGCAACATCGGCTCGATGCTGACGACGACCGGCTCCGCCAATCCGTTCGTGGGTGAGACCGTGCGGCTCGAGTGCGTGATCGACTTCCTC
>JANLUN010000861.1:0-4289 GCA_031363505.1 Planctomycetota bacterium
CGCCGCCGACGCTCCCCGCGGACGACTCGGAGAAGCAGAAGTCGCTGATCGTTGCGCGTTAATGCGGAGACGGCGTCACACTGCGCCTCGCTGGCCGCGTCCGGCGAGGCTCACTCGGCGCGGAGAGCGGCGCCATGTGGACGCGATCCTTATCAATAGGAAGGAGGATGCCTTGCTCTCTCGCGCCGCTGCCGGCCGCAAGGCCTCCCGCCGTCCCTCGTCGATCGGTACTTCAATCCCGCAAAACGCGTCCTAAGCTCGGGCCCGATCGCGCCCGCTGGACGCGCGCCGTGTGCGGTTGCCAGCCCGTCAAAATCGGGTAACATCCCCCGCCCTCTCGGATAGCTGCCTGCCGCGGCCCCACGTGCCCGCCAGCCATTCCGTGACACCGCACCCTTGCCGCGTCGCCCGATGAGAGACACACGATCATGAAAGAACCGGTGGAGTCGAGAGGCTTCGATCCGATCGCGTTCGTCAAGAACGTGATGCGCAACTCGCCCTGGATCGTCATGGCCATTGCGCTCCATGTGATCCTGGTCGCCGTCGCGGCGGTCTCCTACATGCACAAGGCGGAGCAGGCGAAGCCCGACGTCGTCACCTCGATCAACATCGCCGGACCGCAAGAGGTGGTCGAAGAAGAGATCGTCCAGCCGCCCGAGCCCATCGACCGCCGCGCGATCCCGAAGAACGAGGAGGCCGAGCTGGTCTCCTTCGAAGAGGACGTCTACATCCCGACGACGGACACCGTCGAGGACCTGACCCTCGACCGTGGCGATCCGTCGGCCATGGACAACCTCCCGACCGGCGGAACCACCGGCGGAACCGCGATCGGCGTCGGCGCGGGCGGTCACCACGGATCGGGCAAGCCGTCGCCTTTCGGCGGCCGCAAGCTCGGCACGACCGGCAAGGGTCGCGGCGGCGGTGCGACGCAAGGAACCGACAAGGCCGTGCTCGACGGATTGCGCTGGCTCGTCCGTCACCAGAATCCGGACGGTTCGTGGGGCGCCGCTTCGCTCGCCGAGCGCTGCATGCCCGACAAGCCGTGCTTCGAGGAGAAGTTCAAGTACTCCGATCACTACGACGAGGGCCTGACCGCGATGGCCCTCCTGTGCTTCCTCGGCGCTGGTTTCAGCCACGAGTCGAAGCAGGACATCGTCGACACGACGATGGCGAAGCGTCACAAGATCGGCGACGTCGTGAAGAACGGCCTGCAGTGGCTGGTCAAGAAGCAGAACCAGGACGGCTCGTTCTCGAAGGATCGCGCGTTCATGTACAACGAGGCGCTGTGCGCGCTGGCGCTCGCCGAAGCGTACGGCCTCACGCAAAATCGCTACTGGAAAGAGCCCGCGCAGCGCAGTGTCGACTTCCTTCAAAAGGCGCAGAAGCCCAATCCGTCCGGCAAGGGCCTGTGGGGTTGGCGCTACGCGTCGCGCGTCGAGATCGAAGACTTCCGCCGCTCGGGCAGCCAAGACGATGCGTACCTGAAGGAGCTCTACGACGCCGACACCTCGGTGACCGGCTGGGTCGTGATGGCCCTGAAGTCCGCGCAGATCTCAGGCCTCACCGTCTCCAAGGAGTCGATGGAAGGCGCGATGGAGTTCTGCAAGTGGGTCACGCCGGAAGGCGGAAACGGACTCGTCGGCTACCTCGACGCCAAAGGCGCGGGCGCGCCGCTCACCGGACCGAATGACGCGGGCTTCCTCTATCACCCGACTTCGATGTCCGCGCTGGGCATGTGCATCCGTATCTTCACCCAGCATGACCCCGCTGATCCGTTCCTCGAGCAAGCGGCGCAGCGGATCGTCAAGGATCTGCCGCAGCTTCACACGGACAAGAGCAAGCAGTCGCCGGTCGACTACTACTATTGGTACTACGCCTCGCTGGCGCTCAACCAACTCGACGGTCCCGACAGCCCCAAGAAGTCCGGCAAGTACTGGGGCCCCTGGAACAAGGCCATGGTCGATTGCGTGACCGGCCTTCAAGACCACACGGAGCGAGTCTGCCGCAACGGCGGCTGGGTCGACGGCGACCGCTGGAACTACGCAGGCGGACCCGTCTACACCACCGCGATCAACACCCTGACGCTCGAGGTCTATTACCGCTACGAGAACGCCTTCGGCGGAGCGAAGCGCAACTAAGCGCACCGATCGGCGGTCCGGGCCCCATGTGCTCGTCCGTGGAATCGAGCCTCATTTCGCCCCGCACTCCATGGAGATCGATTGAATGCACGCGCGCTGGACTGTTCCGCCTGTCGCCCTTCTGCTGACGTGCCCGTTGGTTGCGCAGTCGACGGCCGTTCTCGGCAAGGACGACGGCGCCTACGCGCGCGCGCTCTACCGAAGTGGTTTCGCTGATCTGGCGGAGAAGCTCTGCACGACGATCGAGAGCTCCGGCAAGATCGCCCCCACCGAGGCGGCGGGACTGAAAGCGCTCCACCTCGACCTGCGCCTCGATCTCGCTCGCCAAGAGGATGAGCTTTCGAAGCGCAAGGAGCTGATCAAGTCGGTCCTCGTGGACAAGGAAGAGTTCGTCAAGAACTACCCCGGCACGAAGGAGACCGAGGAAGTCCAGAACTCGCTGCCCGACGTCTACCGCGTGCTCGGTGAGACGATCACCGCGCTCGTCCAAAAGGAGACGAACATCGCGGAGGTCGCGAAGCTACAAGGCGAGGGGCACGAGATCTACACGCGCGCGGAGGACGCGCTGCGCACGCGCATCGAAGCGCTCGAGCCCGACCACGAAGATCCCGCGAAGGAAGCGCAGTACATCGCGGCGCGCTACAACCTGCCGCGCACGCAGTATTTCCACTCGATGCTGTATCCGGACGGCGAGTGGAAGCGGAAGGACTTGCTCGAGAAGGCGGTCGAGGGACTCCAACTCTTCGGCCTCGACTACTCCGATCGCGACCTGAATTACGAGGGCATGATCTACATGGGCCTCGCGGACCATGCACTCGGCAAGACCGAAGACGCACTCCAGGATTTCGACGGCGCGATCGAGCTCGGCACCTTCTACGAGAAGGACGCGAAGGGCGTGTACCAGATGGCGCCGATGGCGGCGGACATCGTGTCGAGCGCCGTGCTCCAAAAGATGCTCGTGCAGATCGAGACGAAGGACTTCGCGGGCGCGATCGCGACGGCGAAGAACTTCTTCGACACGACACCCGACCCCGAGCAATCGCGGCAAGGCCTCGCGGTGCTCGCCGCGCGCGCGGACGCGGAGATCGCGGCGGGCGACACGAAAGCCGCCGGCGAAACCGCGGAGCGGCTCGTGCAAGCCGACGAGCGCGGTTCGTGGGGAGCGCGCGGCCGCGAGATTCAAGGTCAGCTCCTGAACAGCGGCTCGGGGCCCGTCGACGCGTCGAACGTGCTCAAGATCGCGCAGTCGCTCTGGTCGCGCGGCGATTTCGAGAACGCGATCCGCGTCTGTCACAAGGCGATCGCCGCCGCGCGCGGCGCGCCGAAGGAAGCCGACCTCGCGGCGGATGCGTACATCCTCCTCGGCGCGATCTACTCCGCGCGCCGCTGGAACCACGAAGCGTCCGTCGCGTACGACGTCGTCTCGGATCGCTATCCGAAGGCCGAGCGCGCGCCCGAAGCGGTCTACCAGTCGATGCAGACGTACCTGCGACTGAACGCGGAAGAGAAGCGGCCCTACTATCGAAAGCGCGTCGAGGAGCGGATGAAGATCCTCGCTACGCGCTACTCGAGCCACCCGCTCGCGGCGGGCGTGCAGGTCGCGGAGGGTCAGCAGTTCGAGTCCGACGGCGATTTCCTGAAGGCCGCCGAGGTGTACCTCAAGGTGACGCCGGGTTCGTCGAGCTATCAACAGGCTCAGTTCCGCGCGGGAAACGCGTACTTCTTGCAAGCGCGCAAGCTCCTCCAAGAGAAGAAGGCGGACGCGGCGAAGCAGTACATCACGCAGGCCGAGACGCTCTTGATGAAGGCCCGCACCGAGTTCGACGCCTTGCTGAAGGGCACGCTCGATCTCGAAGCGCAGGCTCGCCTCGAGAACCTGGCCTTCCAATCGCGCGCCGCGCTAGCGCAGCTTTACCTGCTGCCGGGTGTCGATCGACTGAACGACGTCGTGCCCGTGCTCGCCGACGTCGAGGAGCGATTCGGCAACGACGAGGCGCGCATCGCGGACGCATGGGGACTGCGCATCCAGGCTCTGCAGAAGCAGGGCAAGTTCGAGGAAGCGGTGTCACTCCTCGACTCGCTCGTGAAGAAGAATCCCGACTCACGCGCGATCGGTCCGGCGGCCGGCCTCGTCGCGCGCGCGCTCGACCA
>JANLUN010000002.1:0-1221 GCA_031363505.1 Planctomycetota bacterium
CAGGAGCGCCGCGAGGAGCGCGGTCGGATAGAAGTGACCGCCGGCGAGCACGTCGCTCTGGGACGAGAAGTACAGAGCGAACGCGAACGGAAGGAACAGCGCGCCGACTTGACTCGCGTGCCAGCGCGCGCGCTCCGAAGCCGGCTGCAGCCCGACGAACCCGACGAAGAGCAGCGCGAACACCGCGAGCACCGCGAGCCCGAGCACGAACGTGTGCGGACCCATGCGCGCGAAGATCCACAGCGCCTCGATGATCGTCGTCCCGACGAGCGCGAGCATCCCCATCATCGGCCAGCGCCGCTTGTGCGCGACGGACAGGAATCCGAGGTTGACGAACAGCGTCCATCCGAAGAGGCCGATCGGACGATCGCTCCCGCTCGAGAGCGCGATCGGCGTCGCGAAGCCGCCGACGAGCCCGAGCACCGCGATCACCTGCGACGAGTGACGGAGCGCGAGCGTGCAGCAGAGCGCCGTCACCGTTCCCATGAGCGCGAACGAGAGCCAGAACGGCCAGAGATGGAACAGTCGATTCGCGGCCCAGAACGCGGCGAAGAGGACGACGACGGCGCCGCCGGCGAGCGAGTCGGCGGTGATGCGGTAGTTGCGCTTGCGCAGGATCTCGCTCACGACGAGACACGCGAGTCCGACCGCGGTGCCGAGCGCCACGCGCACCGCGGGCGTGAGCAGTCCCTGCTGAACGGAGTATTGATAGAGGTAGATCCCCGCGATCGCGAAGACGACGCCGCCGAGCACGGCGGCGCCCGTGACACCGAGCGCGCGCTCGAGCGAGACGCGCGGCTTTGCCGGCGACGGGGCCAGCGGCGCGCGCGGCGGAGTCGGTGCGCGTTCGGCATGGCGCGGCACGGACGCGGGCACGACCACGGGAGCCGCGGCGGGAGCGACGACGGGCGCGACCGGCGTCGGCCCGCGCTCCGGAGCTCTCGAAGCACTCGGAGTCTGGATCGGGAACGGCGGTGCGGCCGCCGCGGCGCGCGATTCGGGTGCCGCCGCCGCGCTCGATTCCGTGGGTGTCGCGCGAGCGTCGCGCGTCGCGACAGCGAGACGGCGCACCGATTCCTCGAGCGACGTGATGCGCCGCGTCAACGTCCGCTCGCGCGAGTACGCGACGACGACCACCACGGCGATGCCCGCCAGCAGCGCGAGCAGCCCGAGCACGAAGAAGGTAGCGACGGCTTGTTCCATTCAGCTAGCGAGCGGACC
>JANLUN010000131.1:0-1988 GCA_031363505.1 Planctomycetota bacterium
GGGCGGCGCGCTGCTCGTCGAACTCGGCCAGGGACAGGCCGGGCGCGCGCTCGAACTCGCGCGCGAACTAGAGCCGCGCACGCACCGGCCGGATTAGGGCGCGATCTCGAGCACGCGCTCGATGCCCGCCAAGTCGCGAACGGTGCGCGCGCGCAGCTCGAGTTCGCGCGCGAGTTCGAGCGCGCGCCCGGCCTGTCCCTGGCCGAGTTCGACGAGCAGCGCGCCGCCCGGCGCCAACATGCCGCGCGCGCGGCGAGCGAGCTCGCGCACGTAGTGATCCGGATTCCCGGGCGGCGCGAAGAGCGCCAACGCCGGCTCGTGCTCGCGAATCTCCGGCGCGAGCGACGCGCGCTCCTCGGCGCGCACGTACGGCGGGTTCGAGACGACCAGGTCGAAGCGCTCCCCGTTCGCGACGCGCCGATCGAGCTGCGTGAATCCTTCGCCTTCGACGAGCTCGATCGACGCGCCGAGCGATTCCGCGTTGGCGCGTGCGCACAGCACCGCCGCCGGCGACAGCTCGAGAGCGAGAACGCGCGCTCCAGGAATCTCCAGCGACAGCGTGATCGCGATGCAGCCGCTGCCGGTGCCGAAGTCCACGATGCGCGGCGCGGCTTTGCCTGAGGAGAGTTCTCGCGCGCGGTCGACGAGCAGCTCCGTTTCCGGCCGCGGGATGAGCACACCCGGACCGACGCGAAAGCTGCGCGCGTAGAACTCGCGGTGGCCGGTGATGTACGCCACTGGTTCGCGGCGGCCGCGCCGCACGAGCAGGTCGCGCGCGGCGTCGATCTCGCGCGCGGCGACCGGTCGGTCGAGCTGCATGAAGAGATGCAGTCGATCGAGGCCCAATGCGTGGCCGATGAGGAGTTCCGCTTCGAGCCGCGCTTCCTCGACCGCATGGCGCGCCAGGAACGCGCGCGCCATGGCCAGCATCTCGCCGGCGGTCTTGGGTTGTGGAAGTGCGTCGGAAGCCATCACAAGTTGCGGATGCGCTCTTCGCGTTCGCGCGCTTCGAGTGCATCGAGCAGCGGGTCGAGCTTGCCCGCGCCGACTTGCTCGAGCGAGTAGTTCTCGTTCAGACGATGGTCGGTCAACCGATTCTGCGGGTAGTTGTACGTGCGCACGCGCGCACTGCGGTCGCCGCTGCCGACTTGCTGCTTGCGATCGGCGGCGCGCGCCGCGTCGACCTTCTGTCGCTCCGCGTCGTAGACGCGCGAGAGCAGCATGCGCATCGCGCTGGCCTTGTTCTTGTGCTGGCTCTTGTCGTCCTGGCAGATCGCGACGATTCCTGTGGGGAGGTGCGTGATGCGTACAGCCGACTCGGTCTTGTTCACGTGTTGACCGCCCGCGCCGCCGGCGCGCATCGTGTCGATGCGCAAATCGTCGGGCCGGATCTGCACGTCCACGTCCTCCGCTTCCGGCAGCACGGCGACCGTCGCCGCCGACGTGTGGATGCGACCTTGCGCCTCGGTCGCGGGCACGCGTTGCACGCGATGTCCACCGGACTCGAAACGCAGCTTGCTCCACGCGCCGTCGCCTTCGACGGCGAAGATGATCTCCTTCAGGCCGCCGACGTCGGACGGCGACACGTCGAGCTCCTCGACCTTCCAGCGCCGTGTATCGAAGTAACGCCGGTAGATGCGGTAGAGATCCGCGACGAAGAGGCTCGCTTCGTCGCCGCCGGTCCCCGCGCGTATCTCGACGATCACGCGCCGGCGATCGTCCTCGGGTTCGTGGATGAGCGCATTGCGCACCTCGTCGTCGAGCGCGCGCTCATGCTCGTCGAGCTCGGGGAGTTGCTCGCGCGCGAGCTCGGCCAGGATCGGATCGGGTGCGTGCTCGGCGAGGATCGATTCGACCTCGCGACGGCTCGCTTGCAGCGCGACGAGGCGATCGAAGAGTTGGGCCGACGCTTCAAGACGGCCGCGCTCTTGAAGGAGCGCCGGCAGGCGCTTGACGTCCGTCGCGATCTCGGGCTGCGAGATGTGGTC
>JANLUN010000155.1:0-5116 GCA_031363505.1 Planctomycetota bacterium
GCGGCATGTACGCCGGCGTCCCGAGCACGTCGCCGTCGGCCGTGAGCAAGTTGGACGTAGTCTCGCGCTCGCGCACATCGCTGCGATCCGTGCTCACGCTGCGCACGTCGAAGTCTTCGCGCGTCGCGCCGCCGGGATCGCTCGCCGCGTCCGTGCCGAGCACGCGCGCCAAGCCCCAGTCCATCACGAACACTTCGCCGAAGCCGCCGACCATGATGTTGGCGGGCTTCAGATCGCGGTGGATGACGCCCTTCTTGTGCGCGTACGCGATGGCTTCGCACGCCTTGAGCAGCACGCCGAGCGCGCGCGTCAGGTTCCAATCCTCGCGGCCGTCGAAGACGAGCTGGTAGATGTGCTTCAGGTCCCGTCCTTCGACGAGTTTCATCGTGAAGTACAGGCGTCCGTCGTCGGCGAGCCCGATCTCGTGCACCGGCACGATGCCTGGGTGATCGAGCTGGCCCGTGATCTGGGCTTCGGCGAGGAACCGCGCGAGCAGCTTGGGCGACATGCTCGACGTACCCGAGGCGGCGTCCTTCGGGCCGTCGGGTAGCACGACCTTCATCGCCAGCGCGCGCCGAAAGTCCTCGTCGAACACGCGCACGATCGCGCCCATTCCGCCACGCGCGATCTCGCCGTGCACGGTGTAGCGCTTGAAGTTTGACTCGCGCGTCGAGAGCTGCGCGACGAGCGCGGACTCGTCGGCCGCGGACGCGTGCGCGCGAGGAGGGATCGACGCGGAGAGGTCCTCCGCCGCACGGAGATCCTTCCAGTCCGCGTGAAGTGCTTCGAGCTCGGCCGCGAACCGAGAATGGTCGCGGGCGAACTTCTCGAACTCGGGAGCGGCTCCGGCTTCACGCGCGGCGAGCCACTCAGCGAATAGCTCGAGTGCTGTCGGAGGGACCGTGACCATGCGACGAAATCCTGGCCGGCATTCTGGCGAGTCGCGCGGGCGGGCAACAGGGTGGCGCAGGCTCCTGACGAGTCCAGCTCACGCGGCCCAATCTTCCATCGAGTCACGAGTTAGGACGGATCGTCGAGAAATGGCCGGCAGTCACGACACATCCGACGCGGGGCCGCTCTTGGGGAAGTGTTGAGAGGGACCTGAAAGCTCACAAACACACGAACGAGAAAAGGGAATCACCATGAAGCTCCAAACGAACATCAACGCCGGCCGCCCGAACATGAACCACAACACCACGCTGCGCGGCCTCAAGGTCCAAAGCTCGGTGACCGCCGGTGCGCGCGGCCTCAACCACAACTCCACCCTGCGCGGACTCAAGGTTCAGAGCTCGGTCACGGCCGGCCGCGCCTCGGGCAACCACAACACGACGCTGCGCGGCCTCAAGGTCCAGAGCGCGGTGACCGCCGGTGCGCGCGGTCTGAACCACAACTCGACGGTGCGCGGCCTGAAGGTTCGCACCGCGGTGGTCGCCGGCAAGCCGGCGCGCTGAACCACGTCCGCAGCCCCGCCCCCCCCGCGCAGCTTCGGACCCAACCGCTTTCGTGGCGCGGCGGGTGGCGCGGGCCGTTGAGGGCCGGCGGCGGCAACCATCAGCCAGAACGAGGGTTAGGGCCGGGCCCCGAGAAGCGCGAAAGAACCGCGACATCTCGAGGGACGGGCTGCTCTTGGGGAAGTGTCCAGACGGGTCTCTAGGCATCGAACACACGAGAAAAGAAGAAGAGGTCGAATCACCATGAAGCTCCAGACGAACATCAACGCTGGCCGTCCGAACCTGAACCACAACACGACTCTCCGCGGTGGCCTGAAGGTCAAGACCGCGGTCCTCGCGGGTCGCCTCCTCGGCAATCACAGCTCGACGTTACGCGGTGGCCTGAAGGTTCAAAGCGCGATCGCCGCAGGCAAGATGTCCGCCAATCACAACTTGACGTTGCGCGGTGGTCTGAAAGTTCAGACCGCGGTCAAGGCGGGCGCCACCGGCAGACTCTCCGCCAATCACAACTCGACGCTGCGCGGTGGGCTGAAAGTTCGGAGCTCGGTCTCCGCGGGCACGATCAGCCTCAACCACAACTCGACGCTGATCGCTTCCAATCTGAGCCGCTGACCGTGCCGCGTCTTCGCGCGCGACATCGGACGCAGACGCGCTCGAGGTCCCTTCGGAGACGCGGTCCGGCGCGTCGCGCTGTGAGAATCATGAAGTCGCAAGCGCTCACGCCGAAGAAGGAGCTCGCCGTGCTTCGAAGTGCGGCTCGGTTGCAGGAGCGCGCCGCCACGCTGTGCTCGCGGGGCCGCTGCGACGAGGCCCGTGAGTCAGCTTCGCGTGCGCTCGCGCTCCTCGATGAGCACTTCGGGGAGCAGCATGCGTCGGTCGCGGAGCTCCTCGACACGCTCGCGAGCATCGAGGAGGTCGCCGAGCGCCGCGATCTGGCGAAAAAGCACTACCTGCGCGCGCTGCGCGTTCTCGAGAAGACGCCGCAAGATCGCGACACGGCGCGTGTGAAGGTGCAGGTACTGCGGCATCTCGGCAGCTTGCTCACGTCGATGGGGGAGTACGGTGACGCTGAACCGCGCCTCCGCGCCGCGCTCGAGTTGGCAGAACACGAGCTCGACGCCCGCGACACCGAGCGCGCGGTGTGCCGGAACGATCTCGCCGTGCTGTACAAGTTCACGGGCAAGTTCACCGAGGCGTCTCGCCTGTACCGGCGCGCGCTCGCGCTCGCGCGCACGACGTTCGTCGACGGCGATCCGGCGCTCGCGACGATCTATCACAACCTCGGCGGCTTGGAGCACGCGCGCGGCCGCTATCGAGTAGCCGAGCCGTTCGCTCGCCGCTCCGTGGAGCTTCGCGAGCGCTTGCTCGGCCCGAATCATCCCGACGTCGCGGCCGATGTCGCGGCGCACGCCGCGATCCTCGACGGACTGGAGCGCTACGCCGAATCGGAGCCGATGTACTTGCGTGCGCTCGCCGTGTTCGAGAAAGCGTTCGGCGCGGATCACTACGAGGTCGGGATGAACCTCGGCAATCTCGCGGCGGTCTACCACGCGACGGGACGTGCAGAGTTAGCTGAGCGCACGTACCTGCGCTCGCTCGCGATCAAACGGAAGCGTCTCGGGCCGCGGCATCCCGACGTCGCCGTCACGCTGAACAACCTGGCATTCCTCCATCGTTCCGAAGGCCGGCCGCGCCGCGCGGTGCCGCTGTACCGGCGCGCGTGCGCGATCTTCGAGCGCGCGCTCGGACGCGCTCACCCCAGCACGCTCGTCTGTCGCGCGAACCTCGCGGAGCTCCTGTCGGCGCTCGAGCGCGGCAGCGCAAAGAACGGTCGCGTTCGTCGCGCTCGCAAACGCTGACAGAGCGCCGCCGCTGCGGCGGTATGGTCGAGTATGCTGCGCGCGCTGCGACCCTCGAGAAGCCCCGAATCATGCCCCCGTTTCCTCGCACACAGCGCTCACTCCACCGCGATCCGTCGAATCGATCGTGGTGGATGCCGCTGGCGCTCGCGGCGCTGCTCCTCGCTTGGATCGCGTGGGCGCTGTTCGCTCGGCTGACCGTGTTCGCGGTGTCCGACCACGCGCGACTCGAGGTCGATCAAGCGGCGTATCCGATCGAAGCTCCCGTCGACGGACGCATCGTTGCGACGCACATCGTGCTCGGCTCGGAGGTTCAAGCCGGCGATGCGCTGATCGATCTCGACTCCGAGCCGTTTCGTCTCGAGCAGAGCGAGCTGACGGCCAAACGCGAAGGCTACGTCAACGCGCTGCGCCCGCTGCAGGCGCAGGTTCGCGCGCAAGAGGCGCAGCTCGAGAGCCTCGGCCACGCCCGCAGCACGAGCAGCACCGAGCTCACCGCACAACTCTCGGAAGAAGAAGCCGCGCTGCGTCTCGCGGAGGCCGTCGTCCGTCGTTCGACGGCGCTCCACAAGGACGGTTTCATCGCCGAGCTCGAGCTGGAAAAGGCGAACTCAGATCTCGAGCAGCGCCGTGCGAACGTCGACCGGTGTCGCGCTGCGCTCGAGCGCCAAGATTGGGACCGCCGCGTGCAGACGAGCGAGCTCGAAGCCTCGCTCCAGGAGACGCGCCACGAGGAAGCGCTCGCGCAGCGGGAGATCGCGGTGGCCACGGCCGCGATCGAGCGCCTCGCGAACGAGATCGAGCGGCGCACGATTCGCGCCGCAACGTCGGGTCGTCTGGGGGAGACCTCGAACGCGCGCATCGGGCAATACGTCGCGCAAGGGACGCGACTCGGAGCGATCGTTCCCGCGGGTGAGCTGCGCATCGTCGCCGAGTTCCGGCCCGAAGAAGCGCTGGGGCGCGTTGCGATCGGCCAGACCGCGCGCTTTCGACTGCGCGGCTTCCCGTGGATCGAGTACGGATCGATCCCCGCGCGCGTCACCGGCCTCGCGAGCGAAGTGCTCGCGGGCAATGCGCGCGTCGAGCTCTCCGTCGCGCGCGACGTCGCGTTCCCCGTCGCGCTCCAACACGGACTTCCGGGACGCCTCGAGATCGCGATCGAGCGCGTCTCGCCGGCGACGCTCGTGCTGCGTGCGTCGGGAGCGATGCTCGACGAGACCGACGCGCGCGCGGAGCAGATGTGACCTCGAAGCGGCGATGGCTCGTGCCCGAGGTCGTGCAGACGTCCTCGATGGATTGCGGTCCGGCCTGCCTCAAGTCGCTCCTCGAAGGCCACGGCATCTCGGCGAGCTACGGCCGGCTGCGCGAAGCGTGCCACACGGACGTCGACGGAACTTCGATCGACACGCTCGAGCAAGTGGCGTGCGACCTCGGCCTCGATGCTCGCCAGGTGATGGTTCCGCTCGATCATCTCTTGCTGCGCGAGTCCGGTCTCCTGCCCGCGCTCGTCGTCATCCGGCAACCTAGTGGCACGACGCACTTCATCGTGGTGTGGAGCGTGCGCGCGGGCATCGTGCAGCTCATGGATCCAGCGACTGGACGGCGCTGGTCGTCGCGCCGCGAGTTCTTGCACGAGGTGCATCTGCACGAGATGTCGATTCCGGGCGAGGCTTGGTGCGAATGGTCGGTCTCAGAGGACTTCCTCAGCGGACTGCGGCGCCGAATCGCGGACCTGGGCGTCGATGCGCGCCAAGCAGCGAGCTGGATCGGCACGCCGACGCCCGCGGATCCTTGGCGAAGGCTGGC
>JANLUN010000157.1:0-6267 GCA_031363505.1 Planctomycetota bacterium
GGAACGCTGTCACGATTCGGATCCGATCTTCCAAGAGATCCGTCCGGTGACGGTGCGCTCGAGCCTCAAGTCGTTCGGCTATCACCTGTGGGATGAATCGGCGCGGAAGCTGATCAGCTTCCGCCGGCTGCGTGACATCCAATCGCAGCGCGGGCGTGATCCGCAATCGGACGTCCCCGAGAAGCGATCCGCGACCGGTTAGCGTTCGGGCTGCGCGCTACGGCGAAATCGCTCGCGCGCTCACTTCGCCTCGCGCGCCAGCTCCGCACGCGCGCGCAGGCCATCGGCCTCGAAGCTCAACCCGAACTCGCCGCGTGTGAAGCGCTCCAGTGCTTCTGGCAGCGCGGGCCCCTGCTTCGGCGCGGCGGGACTGCCGTAGTCGCCCGCTTCCATCGACTGCAGCTCGTCGTTCCACGTGAACGTGCCGCCGGCAGGCGACACGAGGCGCACGTTCCACAGGCGCTCGTGCAGCGTGACGGGATCGGCTTCGGGGAAGTGATGCTTCCACTCGTTCAAGATGGGGATCGCGGACCACGCGGCTTCGCGGAGCTCGTCGCGGATCTCATCCGCAGCGAGGCGAGTGACGACGCCGACCGCGTCGCGCTCGACGCGCAGCCCAACGCTCGAACCGAGCCACTGGGCGCCCTGCGCCGCATCTTTCGCAGCGTTCTTGCGCGCAGCTCGTCGATCGATCGCGCGTTGCACGAGGTCTTCACGGAGCGACAGGACGAACGCGTCGGGAAGCGCGGCGTAGTACACGGCCATCTTGTCCATCTGGTCGTCGCCGGTCTCCGCGGGCGCGATCTTCACGTAGCCCTGTTCGTGCCACGTCTTCGTCTCCCACTTCGTCAGGCCCGGCGCCGAGCCGTCAGCGAGCGCGCGCAGCGCGGTCAGGAAGCCGGCGAGCTTGAGCGGATCCTTGACCTCCACATGAAGTGCAAGCGGCAACCGGTACGCGTTGTCGCCCAAGAAGTCCCAGTGGTCCTTCGCGCCTCGGAGCTCGTCCCAGAACGCGTCGCGGTCCGCGTAGATCGCGACTCCATTGCCGATCCACCCGAGTGGATCCGCGCCGAACTGTTGGCCGATCGCTCCAACGCCGGACGAGAACATCCGGCTCAGTTCGGATTTCGAACCGAACGCGAGCGCGAAGTGGAACAGCGTCTCCGCGTGCGTGTCGCAGCTGTTTGCGCCGAGCGTCGCTCCGCGCGTGAGATCGATGAACTCGCGGTAGTCCGTCGTCGCCGCGAGCGGCATCACGGTGAGATCCGCGGCGACCTTGGAGTCCGTGAACGAGAGCCGCAGTGCGATCGGATCGAAGAAGTTACTCCACAGGTTCTGGAAGTTGTTGCGGAAGGCTTCGTAGCCGCGCTTCTCGCTCTCGGTGACGCGCGTCACGGAAAGCTCCGCCACTGGAGTCAGGAACGCCAAGGTGCCGTAGGTCGGCGAATAGATGCCGTGTCTCGTCCACACGAAGTCCGCGCTCAGCGGGAGCGCGGGATCGGCGGCGCTCGTGCCGAGCGCGAGCTGGCCGCGAACGATCCCGTCGAGCGACGCGGCTTGGATCTCGGCCATCGCCGCCGCCGCGCGCACGCGCCGCGAGTTCCCGATGCGTTCCCGCGCGCTGGCCCAGCGTCTTATCGTGGCGTCGCTGAGGACTGCGAGCGCGCTCTCGCTCGCATCCGACTTCGGGTAGCGATCGCGGAACCACACGTACTCGTCGACACTCGCGAGCGCGCTCACGAGGCCGGCGCGTGTCGCGGCGATTCGCTCGAGCTGCACGAGCGAGTTCGTCACGACGATCGTCTCGTCGAAGCGCGCGACGTACGACGAGACGCGTCGGTCGTCGCTGCGCACGCCGCTGTACTTCGTCGTTCCCACGGTGCCGTCGACCGTCTTCGCGCCGGCAGCCTTGGCTTCGCCGTGACGCAGGCCGAGGTACGTCTCGAGCACCGCCGGCTGCTTGCACTCGAAGAGGAGCGCGAGGTCGCTGCCGCTCGGCAAGTACGGATCGGAGCCCGTGATCGCGACGCTGGCGACGATCGCGGGGCCGAGCGTCCGCGCGATCGCCGAGAGCGGCATGCAGAGCTGCGTCTGGTAGCGCTCCTTCGTGCCTTGGTCCTCGGCGCGCACGGTCGCGAACTGGAGCACGGGCGTTGCGGACGCATCCGCCTCGTCGAAGACGCGCACCATCGCGTCGAACGACGGAAAGAAGATGCCGTGCTGGTCGGCCGGGATCGACTTTGCGAGCGCGTCGGTCTCGGGCTTCTTGTCCTTGACGAGCGCCTTCCAGTCGAGCGCGCGCGTGTTGACCCCTTGGATCGTCGCGACGTCGATCGTGGGCGCTTCTTCGCCGCTGATGCGCAGCGCGCGCTCGATGTCGAGGTTCTCGGCGACCGCGCGCGCACCGGTGAAGAGCTCGAATGTGTCCTCCACCGAGTCTCGATCTCTCGTAGGCGTGCCGAACGGATCGGTCGCGGTTCCGGATGCATCGGCGGCAGGCGCGTTCGCGTCCGGCGGCGACAGCTTCGCGCGACGTTCGCGCGCGACGCGCAATTGATGCCGGAACCACGCCGCGCCCGGAAGACGCCGATCGGAGAGCCGCCGGTAGTGCGACTCCATCGCGGAGTAGAAGTTCGCCTCCGCGGCAGGATCAACGCTCGCGCCTTCGATGGTGAAGCGATGCGACGCGAAGCCATCGAGGTCGGGCTTGATCGCGAACACACGCCCTGAGATCGCGCGCTCGTCCGCAACGCGCACGGCGAGCCGTCGCGGTGCGGCGGCGCCCGGCTGCAAGCCGTTCGCCTGCTCGAAGTCGAGGTACGCGTCCCCGGGTCCGTCGAGAACGACATAGGGTTCGACTTCGGGCACCGCGCCCCAGCCGAAACGCAAGAACACGGCCGGGCCGTCGACGGGCTCGGGCTTCGAACCCTCAAACTGCAGCGCGTCGAAGGGCACGACGACGAATCGATCGCCGGCGTGCACGCGCGGAGCGAACGCACAGAGGATCAGCAGAACGACGAAGCGAGCAAGTTGGTTCATAAGTGAGCTGACGCGACAGTTCGGTCGCGCGCCGTCGAAGTCTGAAGAGTTCCCGGCGGCGGTGCCAGTGCTCGATTCCCGCGCGTCAGTACACGCTCATCGCCTGCTCGAGTTCGTTCGGCGTGAAGCTCACCTCGAACGACTGCGCCTTCGGTTGATCGGCGATCGTCACCCAGTGGCGTGGGTTCGGAACGACCCAAGCGTCGTCGCGCGCTCGGTTGTCTTTAAAGAGGTGGAAGCGAACTTCGCATCGGCCGATCCAAGCAGGCGTGAGCGTGGACACGCGGCGCGCGTCGAACACGTCGCCCGACCACAGCTCACCCGCTTCCGAGACGAGCACCGGCTGTATGGAGAACGGTGCCTCGGGTAAGCGCGACGTCTCGTCGAGGGTGAGCGTCACATGCACGCTGCGCTTCATCACGACAGCGGCGCGACCGCGGACGTTCGGCACGTGCACCTTGAGCATCTCGGACGCATCCACGTCGAGGTCGATGGCCTCGAACATCGAGAAGATGGGGATGGCGCGCAGCGTGCCGCCGCTCGTGCTGTAGCCGTACGTCTCGCTGGACGCATCACCGGCCTTGCGCCAGCCCAGGCCGATCTCACGCACGTTCTCTCCGTCGTCGCCGCGGACACGCAACTCGTGCGTGTGGATCACGGAGGTCAGGTCGAGCGGATCCAGTCGCGGATCGCGGAACGTCTCGCCGCCGCTGACCCTCAGTCCGCGCGCTTCGAGAAGCCTGGTTCCCTCCTGGATGAGAGCGACATCGACGGAGTACACGCCGGGCTCGAGATTCACGATGCGAAATGCCCCGCCGGCTTCGTCGACGCGCAGTCCGTTCGACCGGCTCGCATCGCTCTCCGCGTCCTCGCGCGTGCAGTCGATCCGGATCTCGTACCGGTGGACCCCGCTCGGAAGCAGGAGTCGTCCGGCGATCTCTCCGGCCTGCGAGAGTCGCAGCACGACGTCCGTGCGGCCGAGCGCACACTCGATCGTCGTCGGGCAGGTACCCTGCTGCGATGCAGTCAGAAGCAGCGCGTGCCAGTCGACGGGCGCGCGCAACTCGAAATGCCCGCTGCGATCGCTGCGCACTGCGCTGTGGGAATAGCTCGACACGCCGATCGACGAGGGCGCCGGCGCGGCGCTCACCGTCGCGCCCGCGACGGGAAGACCCGCGTCGTCGAGCACGGTACCGCTCGCGATCACCGGCGGGCTCGTGAGCACGAGATCGCCTACGTCCGTGAGGCCGTTCGGCAGATCCTGCGGCAGCCAGATCTTGCCCGTGCCGGCGACGCCGCCCGCCTGGCTCCCTCCCATCGATTCGATCCGCAACTGCAACGGTTCCTGTCCGACACGCGCGTCCGTGACGTACATCACGAATCGGCCGCGGGCGTCGGACGCCGCGCCGGTCCCCGTCGGACAGAGCGGGGGTGTCGCTCCGCACACTTTCGCGAAGAACATCGTGTGCGCGATCGGCCGACTGGACTCGTCGACGAGTCGCACGCTGATCGCGGGTTTCGCCAGTGGAACCTCCGTGACGAGCGTGAGCGACGCGCGCTCTCCCGAAACCACGGGACCGGGCCCCTCTACGACCGCGCTGCCGAGGACGCTCCCGCGAGTCGACACGCGAAACGCTGCGCCGAGCATCACGAACGGGAACACATAACGGCCACCGACGACTTCGATCAACGGCCCGCCAACGACGACGGCTTCCGCGGCCGTGGCCTTCGGACACGTCGTGGCGATGTGCAGTTGTGTCGGGTTCTCTTCGAGCGAACCGTCGGCACGGCGCAGCACGATCTCGAGCTCGCCGTGCGGCGGAAGCCGGAGAACCACAGGCGCACGCGGCATGTCACTGCGATCGAGCAGGACTTGCACCGACGGCGCGAAGAGACCTGAGATCGAGACGGCGAGATCTCGCCAAGGGTTGGCGTCCATCATCAACCCGACATGCGGCAGCGTCGCAAGCGCATCGGGCCCCCCGGTCGTCCGGCTCGACATGCTGCCGAGGAATCGATCGTCTTCTGGGTACAGCCCGACGGGAACTCCAGCGCGCGGAACGCCGTGAGCGTCGAGCACCTGAACGGTGACGCTGGCATCGAGCGTGAGCTCGAGGAGCACGAGCGATGGAGCATCGACGCGTAGTGTCAGCAATCCGAAACGATCCCCCGCTCGCGCCATGACGAGCGCGTGTCGGCGGAGCCTAGGCAAGAACGCGCGGCCGTGCTCGTCCGCGATCGTGAACGCGCCGGAGTGTTCGAGCTTGCGCAGTAGCTCGTCCGACGAGCTGTCGGAGTTGAACTGCGCGGCCTCTCGATCGGAATCCGCCGTGAGGAGGCGAATCTCGGCGCTCGGCACCGGCGCTTGTGTGAGCCCGTCGACGACGACGAGCTCGATGCGTTCCGCGGTCGGCGACGACTCGACGAGTGGGGAGTTGGCAGTCACGGCCGCACGCTCGATGCCCTGCGCGGCGTCCTCAGGAGCCTCGAGCACCGAGCGTGCGCGCTCTGTGGCACGCGGAGTGTCGTGCGCGGATGTCGCTTCCGGCGGCGTGCCCTGAGGCGCGCGATTGCGAGTCACGAAGATCAGCAGGACGACGAGGCCCAGCGCGACCAAGGCGAAGCGCCGGATCATTCCCATCTCAATCGGCTCACGGCCACGCGCTGCACGGGTTCCGTTTGCGTCCACACGAAGAACGTGCCGCTCTTCCCGACGGCCAGCCGCGCGAGGCCGCTCTCGCGCGTGCTCGTCGTCGCGACTACGCGCCGCTCGTCGATCACGCGTCCCCCGACATCGACCCGAGCGACGCGCCATTCCGCGCTTCCTGGGTCCGCTTCGAGCCACGTGACGAGCAGTCGATTCGAATCGTCGAACAATGCATCGACGCGACCGTGTGCGCGCGTGCTTGCAACCCGAATTGGCGGTCCGAACGACCGGCCGCCGTCCTTCGAGAACGCGCACGACACGCGCGCGCGCATGTCGCTTCCGAACGTGAACCAAGTGAGTGCGACGTTCTCGCCGCGCACCGCGAGCACCGGACCGTTCACCGGACAACCGGCGATCTTCCAACCGTCGCCGGAACTCCAACTCGAATCCGCGACGACGCCGTCCACGATGCGAACCACCGAGATGTCGCGCACCTCGTCCGGCGAGCGATCGCGGCACGCCACGAGCAGTGCGCCGTCAGGAAGTCGCGCCGCACTCGTCGGACAGCAGTCGCAGACACG
>JANLUN010000174.1:0-3676 GCA_031363505.1 Planctomycetota bacterium
TCGACCCCTCGCGACAGGAAGACGGCGCTCGTGATCGAGCTCGCGAGCACGAAGAGCGTCGTCGTCACGAGGAAACCGCCCGTCAGCCGCCGGGCGAGCGACCACCCGCGCGATTTCACGATCCGCCTTCGTGCGCGGTCGACAACCGATAGCCCTCGCCGCGAACCGTGTGCAGGAGCGGCGGGCCGAATCGATCGAGCTTGCGGCGCAGCCTAGCCACGTGCACGTCGACGACGTTCGTCTCGGGATCGAAATCGATCGCCCACACCTCGTGGAGCAGGTTCTTGCGGCTGACAACCTGTTCGGGGCGCGAGAGGAGCGCGCACAGGAGATCGAATTCGCGGGGCGACAGATCGACCCCGTGACCCGCGCGCATCACCGCTCGACGCGCGAGATCGACTTTGAGGTCGGCGTACTCGAGCGGAGCGAGCGATTGGCGGCGCCGGAGCACCGCTTGAATGCGCGCGAGCAGCTCGTCGAATGCGAACGGCTTGATGATGTAGTCGTCGGCGCCCAGGCGCAGCCCCTTGACGCGCTCCTCGACGGCGTCGCGGGCCGTGACGAAGATCACCGGCGTCTCGCGGCCGTGCGCGCGCAGGTCCGAGAGGAGCTCCCATCCCGACTGCGCCGGCATCATCACGTCGAGCAGGATCAGCTCGATGGGGAGCGTGCTCGTCTCGGCCAGGATCCGGAGCGCTTCCGGCCCGTCCGCGGCGACGCGGCAATCGATTCCCGACTCGACGAGTCCGTTCGAGATGTAGCCGCGAAACTTGGGGTCGTCGTCCACGAGCAAGACACGCATCGCATATGCAGGGTAGCGCTGCGCTCGTTCTTCGACAAAAAACGCGGTCTAGCTCGCCGTGGGTGTCGGGCTTTCCGTTGGACGGCGCGTGATCTTCGCATTCGACGGCCGCAGCATGTTCTTGTCGAGGCGACACACGAGCCACAGACCGCCGATCGATGCGGCCGGCACGCCGACGAGCGGTCCGATGAGCGGCACGACGAAGAGAAGTCCTGCGACCGCGCCGAACCCGATGATCGCGGGAAAATGCGCGATCAAGAGCTCGACGCGTTGCATCAACCCGAAGCGCCGGCGTGAGAACGGAATGTCGAGCAAGCTGATCGCCGTGCAGAAACCCGCCAGCATCCCGAACAGCAAGAGGCCGATGACGGGCACGAACTTGACCCAGAAGAAGAGGAGCAGGAGCACGCCAGCGAGCGCGGAGGCTTTCAAGCTCACGTACAGCGTTCGAAGTTGACTGCCGGTCCAGGACGCGAGCCACGCGCCCCACGCGCGGTCTCGAATGGCGATGACGAGGACGATGGCGGGCCCGAGCAGCACGAACGCCGCTTGTGCATCGGCGAAGAGCCAGAGTGCGACACCGAGCGCGCTCGCGATTGCGATCAACGTCCAGTAGATCGCCGAGCGGCGTGAATCGATCGGGGTTCGGCGCTCGAGCGTCTTCCACGGATCGCGACCGAACCAGCGTGCTTCGAGGCGGCCGTGGATCTCGTCGAGGAACGGACCGGCGAACGCTTCGTACGCGATCGAAAAAGTCCATAGCGCTACGACCGATGCCGCGACGAGGAAGATCAAGAAGCCGCTCGCCTTGGCGAGCGCGATCAGCACGCCGCGCTCGAGCACCCACGTGATCACGTCGCGCCAGAACCCGGGCGAGAGCTCGAGCTGCTCGAGGCTCTGCGTGCGCACGATCTCGAGAAGCTCAGCGAGCTCGTGCCAAGCCCACCACGTCAACCCGCCGAAGAGCGCGAACGTCAGGAGCACAGGCGGCACGAGCAGGTGCAAGATGCGCGGCGTGGTCATCAGGTAGCGCACGCCCATCGGGACCGCGCACAAGCCGTCGATCAAGCTGCCGAATGCGCCGCGTGGCGCGCGGGCGAGCGAGCGCTCGCTCGACGTCAGATGGCAGTGCGGGCAGTCGCGCTCCGGCGCGTGGTAGCCGCACAGCGGACAGGGAAGGGTGGTCATCGGCGGTGGACGGCTGTTCCGGCGCGGCGCACGCGCGATTAGAATGCCCGGCTTACGGTCTGACCTCGATCCTCATTTCACACCCTAGTCGCAGAGGCGTGCGCCGCGCGCCGGAGTCCGCATGGAAGCTTTTCGCCAGCTCGATTTCCTGAACCTCGACACCGAGCTCTCGGAAGACGAGCGCATGGTGCGCGACACCGTCCGCGCGTGGGTCAGCGACCGGTTCATGCCGCTCGTGATGGACCACTTCGAGGCCGGCACGTTTCCGATGGAAGTCGTGCCCGCGCTCGCGGAGCTCGGCGTCTTCGGGCCGAACCTGCCGACCGAGTACGGCTGCGCCGGGCTGAACAGCGTCGCTTCGGGCCTGATCTACCAGGAGCTCGAGCGCGGCGACAGCGGGCTGCGCTCGTTCGTCTCGGTGCAGGGCGGCCTCGTCATGTATCCGATCTACACTTTTGGAAGCGAAGCGCAGAAGCGCGAGTGGCTGCCGAAGCTGGCGTCGGGCAAGGCGATCGGCTGCTTCGGTTTGACGGAGCCCGACTTCGGTTCGAACCCGGGCGGGATGCTCACGACCGCGAAGCGCGACGGCAAAGGCTGGCTGCTCAACGGCCGCAAGATGTGGATCACGAACGGCACGGTGAGCGACATCGCGGTCGTGTGGGCGCGCACTGAGGACGGTGTCAAGGGGTTCCTCGTCCCGAAGGGGACGCCGGGTTTCAGCGCACCTGAGCAGAAGCACAAGTGGTCTCTGCGCGCGTCGATCACGTCGGAGCTCGTGCTGCAGGACGTGCGCTTGCCCGAGGACGCGATCCTGCCGAAGACGGGCGGCTTGAAGTCGCCGCTGATGTGCTTGACGCAGGCACGCTACGGCATCGCGTGGGGCGCGCTCGGCGCCGCGCTCGCCGTGTTCGACGAAGGTCTGCGCTACTCGAAGCAGCGCATCGTGTTCGACAAGCCGCTCGCGGGCATGCAGCTCGCGCAGAAGAAGCTCGCCGACGTCGCGACGCAGATCACGCTCGGGCAGTTGATCGCGCTGCGGCTCGGCCGCCTGAAAGACCAGGGCAAGCTCACGCCGTCGCAAGTGTCGATGGGCAAGCGCAACAACGTTCACATCGCGCTCGAGAGCTCGCGGATCATCCGCGATCTCATGGGGGCGAACGGGATCAGCCTCGAATACCAGGTCGGCCGGCACATGGTGAACCTGGAGTCGGTGTACACCTACGAGGGAACGCACGACATCCACACGCTGTCGATCGGGCAGGAGCTGACGGGGATCGCGGCGTTCAAGTGACGCGGCGCTCGACGACGAAGTGTCAGCGCCCGAACCTCCAGAGCCGGAGCAACGCGCGGTCGATCGCTCGGAGTATCCGACCCGACGGTTGCGGATGCGGGATGGCGACGACGATCGCCACATTCGCGGCCTGACTCCGGCGGAACGGATGGCGATGGTCTGGCAGCTCACGTTGGATGCGTGGGCCTTCAGGGGCGGTCTCGACGACGAGCCGCGAGTGCGCCGAGACATCGTGCGAGTCATTCGCCTTGGCGAGTGACCGCCAACATCTCTTGTTCATGAGCCGAGAGGGCCACGCGTGAAATCACATCGAGCAGAGCTGTCGTTCGAGACGAAGGCGCGCGTCGCGTTCGTCAACATCACGCCCGATGTCCAAGCGGCCGTGCGCGCGAGCG
>JANLUN010000185.1:0-10211 GCA_031363505.1 Planctomycetota bacterium
CCGTAGAGAGCAACGGGGACGAGCCAGTTCACGAGTGAGCGCCTCCGTGATCCGAGTGTCGCGTGCTCATGTCGATGAGACGGCGGTGGTGCGCCGCAGTGCCAGATGCCGTGGTGACGAAGCCAAGGTCATCCCGGTCAGGATCGATCCGGCACACGTGATGTGAAAACCTTCGAGCACCGCGACTCCGGCGGCGTGGTGCAACAGCGCTTGGAAACGGCCGCTGCCGGGAACGAGAAGGATCTCCACGTCCTGGAAGCCGAGCATCGGGCGCACGAATGAGTGCGTGCACTTGTACACGCACTCCTTCGCACTGAAGAGCACGCGGGCCACGTTCTCGCGCGCGCTGTGCGCAGAGGCGCGGAGCGTCGCGATCTCGCGCTCGGTGAAGATCTCGTGCCAGAGATCGTCTTCGAGCGGTTCATCCGGCTCGATGTCGAGTCCTAGGCAACTCCATCGCTCTGTGCGCGCGACCGCCACGGCGCACCATCGTCCATCGTGCGCGATCGATCCGACCGATCCGTGCGGCCACGCCGGCGAACGATCGTCGGCGCGGAGCAGCGCGCGCGGATCGAAGCCGAGTTGAGCGAGCAGCGCTCGCGCGCACACGCGCCCGGCCGCGAACTCGCGTCGACGCGACGGCACTGCTGCGGTCACGAGCTCCTGCTCCGCGCGCAAGAGCTGCGTCGGGTCCCCGTCCACCGGCACCACGTCGCACGAAACGTCCGCACCGAAGTGCAGCCGAAGCAAGGACGCACAAGCGTCAAGCGCTCGTGACATGTGCTGCTCCCGTCAGAATGATCCGGTGTGAGCCCGGCTCGACTGCGCGAATACACTTCTGCAGCTTGCTCGCGAGCACGCGCACGTTGGGCTCGAGCACCATGCTGTCGTGGCTACCGGGGACTTCGTATTCATCGAGGCGATCCACGTACTTGCCCCAGCCGTTGTCGTGGAAGACGAACTCGCGCCGAGCATTCGTCATGCGACCAGCTCCCAGAACGTGGGCGACGTCGAGCCTCGGCCTGAAGAGGCTCACAACGCCCGGGTAGGGTTGCACGCTGTAGTGTTCGAGCGCGCGCCGGAATGCCGAGCCGATCTCTTCGGAGCGGAACTCGCAGGGCTGCGGGTGCGGGGTCTCTGCGTGTCTGAGTTTCCGGATGCGCGCGATCTCCCAGCGCAGCTTGTCGCGCGCCCACTCGGTCACTGCGGTCGGACCGCGGCGGCGCACGCGCTGCCACAGGATGCGAGCGCGGTCGTTCGCCTTGAGGATCGGCGGACGCGGCAGCGCAGTGTCGAGCATCGCCAAGAGCGCCACTTCTTCGCCCGCCGCGAGAAGCTGGCGCGCCATCTCGTACGCCGTGATCCCCCCACCCGAGAATCCACCGAGCAGGTAAGGACCCGAGGGCTGAACGCGACGCAGTTCCACGAGATAGTCGCGGGCCATCTCCTCAAACGTCTCGTGAGGCCTGTGCGCGCCGTAGAGTCCGAGAGCCTGGAGTCCGTAGAAGCGCCGCTCGTTGCCGAGCAGGTGCGCAAGGTGACGCAGGTTGAGCACGTTGCCGAACATGCCGGCCACCAGGAAGAACGGCGTCTTGTCGCCACCTTGACCCGGATGCATCGGGACGAGGTGCGTGGGACGCGGATCGGGCGGCTTGATGGGCGCGGGGAGTGCGCGCGTTTCCACCTGAGTCGCACGGCGAATCGCCGCGGCACAGCGCTCGATCGTCGGCGCCTCGAACAAGAGCGAGATCGGAAACTCGACGTGGTAGGTCTTCTTGATCCGCGCGAACAGGCGCACCGCGATCAGCGAGTGGCCGCCGAGATCGAAGAAGCTGTCGCGCAGCCCCACCCGCCGCACGCCTAGTAGATCCCGCCAGAAACCGGCGAGCGTGCGTTCGATTCCATCGGGCGATTCCGTGAACTCGCGGTCGAGCTCAGGGGCTGTTTCCTTCGTATCCGCCGTGCGTGGAAGCGCGCCGAGCGTATCTGCTTGCCGCAGTAGGCCTGCCAAATCGATCGAAGTCGCCACGATCTGCGCGAACTCCGGTGCGGCGAGAATGCGCGTCAGGGCTTCCATTCCCTCCGCCGGCCGAATGCCGTGCTCGAAATTGCGCTGCAGCGCCGAGCGGCCGGGCGAGAACGTGCGCGCCGTGAGCGGGTCGACGCGCGGTGTGTGTCCGTTGCTCGCCGCACCGTGATTGGCGCGCTCCACGACGGGCGTGAGGTCGAACTCGCGCGCCACGTTGCGCATCGCGAACTCCTCGATCTCGAGACACACACGCCCGTCGGCGCCGATTACGACGACGTCGAACAACACGATCTCGCCGTCGGGGCGATTTGACGCGCGGCTCTTGACCCAAGTCTTCAGGCGCGCGGTCAGCGGCGCGTAGACACGCACGCACTTGTAGGAGAGCGGCACCCACAGTCGCGCGCTCGACTCCAGAGTCGGCTGCTCTGCGCCCAGTGTCTTCAGCCGATGCGACCCGTTGACTCCATTCGACCCAGCCGAGCGATCCGCAGCGGGCGATTCGAAGAGCTCGAGTCCGCAGCTCGTAGCGATGTCGAGCAGCGCGGGGTGCAAGCCGTAGCTGTTCAGATCGGCGACGAAGTCGGCGTGGAGCTCCAGCGTCGCGAGGACCTCGCCCGATCCCACGTGCACGTCGCGCAGCGTCTTCCAGCGCGCGCCGAAGCGCATGCGATCATCTTGCTTGCACGGCAGCGAATCCGATCCGCGGGCCGAACGCCGCAGGACGCAGCGCGCTTCGATCTCGGTCACGGGCACCGCCCGTGGTTCGGCGGGCGGGCGGCGCAGCAATCGCGCTTCGGCGTGCGTCTCGAAGTTCGCGTGTGTGCCGGCTGCGGCGGAGCGACTGCGCACGCTGAATCCGTGGCCGTGTGCGTCGGGCCGCAACTCCACCTGCAGCACGCGTGACTCGCCGTTCGTGACGTACATGGGGCGCAAGAACAGAAGGTCGTGCACCTCGAAGACCGGACTCTCTCCCGCCTCGATGAGTGCGGCGCGCGCCAGCTCGAGGTACACGGATCCAGGCATGACCGCTCGGCCGGCGCGCGTGCGGTGTTCGTCGAGGAACCAGTGCGTCTTGGGCCCGTAGCGCGACTCCAGCACGAGCGGCGCGTTGGGATCACCGCTGCGAGAGTGGAACAGCGGGCTCTGCGGCGCCTTTCCGTCGAGCGACGTTCGCGTCGGCGAGGTCGCCGCTCCCAGCGCGTTCGCCGCCATCCCGACTTCGCCCCAGATGCCCCAGTTGATCGAAACGATTCGACGACTCGCCGAGCGTTCCACGCTGCGCGCGTAGGCATCGAGAAAGGCGCTCGCGGCGACATAGTCGACTTGGCCCGCGGGTGCGACGAGTGCGCTGAGCGACGAGAACAGGACCAGAAAATCCAGCTCGACGTCCGCGAGCAGCGCGTCGAGCACGAGTGTGCCGTGGACCTTGGGTGCGAAGACTTCCTCCACATCCAACTGGGTCTTCGCGAGGATCGGTGCGTCGCGCAACACGCCGGCTGCGTGAAACACGCCGTGCAGCGCGCCGAATCGCCGGCGCGTCTCGTCGAGCACCGAGCGCATCGCCTCGACGTCGGTCACGTCGGCGCGCGCCAGCAGGACTTCGGCGCCAGCGGCCTCGAATTCGCGCACGGCGCGGATCCGGCGTGCGGTGGGATCGTCGGGGCCGGAGCGGTCGAGCCATTCGTCCCATTCGACGCGCTCGGGCATCGGTGAGCGGCCCACGAGAACGAGGCGCGCGCGCACTTGCCTCGCCAAGTGCGACGCCACGACGAGACCCAGTCCACCGAGTCCGCCGGTGACGAGGTACACGCCGCGCTCGCGCAGCGGTGAGTGTCCGTTGCCGTGCGCGGGACCGAGTGCGACGCGTTCGAACTCTTGCTCGAAGCGCTCGTTCTTGCGGTAGGCGACGACGGCGCAGCGTGGCGCGCCGAGCACTTCGCCTTCCACGAGGTCGAGTAGCGAATTCAGAAGCGCGGCACGCACAGGACGTCGCGTGGCGCGCGGCCCCGAGACCGCGAGCGGGAGATCGACGCTAGAGCATGTGACGCCGGGGAACTCGCGCGGGATGACTTTGCAAGGCCCGAAGATCGTCGCCTTCTCGGGATGCAGCACGAATTCGCCTTCGAGGGCTTGCATGCCGTTGCCGATCACACTGATGTGCAGCGGGCCGGGTAACCCGTCTTCGCTCAGCGCCTGAGCCAAGAAGAACAGGCTGTAGAAGCCGCGCTCTTGGTTGCGATGGAAGAAGTTCGATCCAGGCCGAAAGCTCTCGTCCGGCGTGAGCATCCACATGTGGACGATGCGCTGCGGCATCGCTCCCGTAGCGACGAGATCGCGCACGAGTTCGACGTACCCCTCGCGACCGCGCTCAGGTGCGAGCGCGTACTCGCCGTCGGCGAGCCGGCGGTTGTCGTCGCTCTCGCGCACGGTGACGACCTTGTCGCCCCGTGCACGCAGACGCTGCGCCAAGAGCTCACCGAGTCCGGCGCCGTCCAAGAACAAGAGCCACGTGCACGCGGGGCCAGGTACCGACTCCACTTCGCGCGGACGCGACTTCCACACAGGCCGGTGAAAGCCTTCCGAGAACAGATCGATCTTGCGCGGCTCCGTCGACGCCGCGCCGGCGGAGTCGGACGCGCGTCCAGGTTCGATCCAATAGCGCTGATGCTGAAAGGCGTACGTCGGGAGCGAAACACGAGCGCGCCGCTCGCCGCGCCACAGGAATTCCGTGTCGAGAGGAACACGACACGCCCACAGTCGGCCGAACGCCGTGAGGAAGTGCGCTAGGTCTGAGATCTTCTCTTCGCGATGACGCAGGCTGGCGATCACGCCGCGTGCGCCGATCGCCTCCGGCTGCTGTCGCACGAGCGACGAGAGCGTCTTGCCCGGGCCGACCTCGAGGAAGACGCGCGCTGGATCCGCGAGCAGAGTTCGCACCCCATCGGCGAAGCGCACCGTGCTGCGCAGATGCTCCGCCCAGTACTCGGGCCGCACGGCCTGTTCGGCAGTGATCCACGTTCCGCTGCAATTGGAGACGAAGGGAATGCGCGGCGGATGAATTCGGATGCTGCGCAGGAACTCCAGGAAGCGCGGCAGGATCGGCTCGACCAGACGCGAGTGCGCGGCAGTCGTGATCGGAATGCGCCGGGTGTCGATCCCACTCGCCGCGAGTCGCCGCGCGAGGTCCTCGAGCGCCGCGCTCGGCCCGGACACGACGGAGTCGCCCGGAGCGTTGAGCGCGGCGAGGTCGAGATCGCGGCCGATCCACGGCGCGACGTCGTCGGCCGAGAGAGGCACGCTCAACATTCCGCTCTCCGGGAGTCGTTCGAGCAGCTCCCCGCGCAGAGTGATCAGCGCCAGCGCGTCCTCGAACGAGAAGACGCCCGCCAAACATGCGGCCGTGTTCTCGCCCAAGCTGTGTCCGATCAACGCGGCCGGACGTACTCCGAGCGACATCCAAAACTGCGCCAGCGCGTGCTCCAGGATGAAGATCGCGGGGAGCTGCAGAGACGGACGCTCGAGCTCGAGCGCCGTCGCGTGCGGGTCGGCGTGCGAGAGGAACAAGGGTCGCAGGTCGCGACCCGTGCGGCGTCGGAACTCCTCGATGCCGCGGTCCACATGATCGCGGAACGCGGGCTCGGATTCGTACAGGTCCGCGCCCATGCGCGCGTGCTGAGCGCCGCCGCCGGGCAACAAGAAGACGACCGAAGCCGGAGCCTCATCGGAAACGTGCGTGAAGACGCGCTGCGGCTCGGCGTTTTCGAGTAGCGCCGCCGCTTCCGCGCGATCGCGGCAGCAGAGCACGCGGCGCTCCGCGAAGCCGCGCCGGCCCGCGAGCAGGGTGAAGCTGACGTCGGAGAGCGCCTGGCTCGGATTCTCGCGCAAGTGCGTTGCGAGACGCCGCGACGCATCGTCGAGCGCGCGCCTGTTCCTCGCCGAGAGGCACAGCACCTGCCACTCACGATGCGCAGTCGACGTGGTCGGCGGAACCGGCGCTTCTTCGAGAACGACGTGCGCGTTCGTGCCGCCGACGCCTAGGGCAGTGACGCCCGCGCGCCGCGGTCGCGCGCCGCGCGGCCACGGCCGCAACCGGTCGACCACGTAGAACGGGGTGTCGGCGAACGGGATGTCCGGATTCGGAGCCTCGAAGTTCGGCGTCGGCGGAATCTCGCCGTGCTGCAGCGCGAGCGCCGTCTTGATCAGTCCGGCCACACCCGCGGCCGTGTCCAAGTGGCCGATGTTCGCCTTGACCGAACCGAGACCACACGGCGTCCGTTGGAGGGGTGAGCGCCGGCCGAAGGCCTGCATCAGCGCCGCGACCTCGATCGGTTCGCCCATCGGCGTTCCGCTGCCGTGCGTCTCGATGTAGTCGAGCGTGTCCGCTTCGACTCCCGCCGCCGCGAGCGCCTCGGCCACGACGGCCGCTTGTCCGTTCACGCTCGGCGCGAGGTAGCTGACTTTGCCCGCGCCGTCGTTGTTGACGGCCGATCCCTTGATCAGCGCGTAGATCCGGTCGCCGTCGCGCAGTGCGTCCTCCAACGGACGGAGCACGACGATGCCCACGCCGCTGCCGAAGATCGTTCCCTGCGCGCGATGGTCGAACGGACGGCAATGCCCGTCGGGGGAGAGGATCTCGCCGGGCCGGTACATGTATCCGACCCCGTGTGGAAGCTCGATCGTGACTCCGCCGGCGAGAGCCATGTCGCACTCGCCCGCGTTCAGGCTCTGACAAGCGGCGTGCACGGCGACGAGCGATGTCGAGCACGCCGTCTGGATGTTGACGCTCGGACCCTCGAGATCGAGGCAGTACGAAACGCGCGTGGTCAGGAAGTCCTTGTCGTTGCCCGTGTGCCGCAGAAGAAAGAGACCGGTCGACTCGACCAATGCGGGATTCGAGAGCAGGTTGAACGCGAGGTAGCTTCCCATTCCGCAGCCGCCGAACACGCCGATCGGACCGCGGAAGTTCGCCGGCGGATGACCGGAGTCCTCGAGCGCTTCCCAAGCGCACTCGAGGAAATGGCGGTGCTGCGGATCGAGAATCGCCGCGTCCTTCGGGCTGAACCCGAAGAACTCCGCGTCGAACAGGTCGTGGCCCTGCAGCACGAGTCCGGCTTTGACGTACGCCGGATCCGTGAGCCGTGAGCTCGGCACTCCGCGCGCGGACAGCTCGTCGTCGCTGAAACGCTGCACCGATTCGACGCCCGCGCGCAAGTTCGACCAAAAGGACTGCGGACCGTGCGCGCCCGGGAAGCGCAGCGCGATTCCGACGATGGCGATGTCGGTGGGGACGCTTCGAGTGTGAGCTGCGGCGGCCATCGGCTCTCAGCTCTCCACCGCACGTTGACGGAGCTGCGACGTCGAATTGCGTCGCCGACGTCCGCGCGAAGACGCTTCCTCCACCGTGTTCGGAATCGTTTCCGACGCGAGATGACGAGCGAGCGAACGAATGGTCGGGAAGCGGAAGAGATCCGTGAGCGACACAGGCTTCTGCGTCAGCTCGTGCATGCGGCGATGGAGGCGCACGATCAGCAGCGAATGGCCGCCGAGATCGAAGAAGTTGTCCTCGACGCCGACACGCTCGAGCGCCAGCGTCTCGCGCCACAGCGCGGTCAGACGCGACTCGAGATCGCCGGCCGGCAGGACGCACTCGGCGCGCGTACGCGAATCGGGTGCGGGCAAAGCGCGGCGGTCGATCTTGCCGTTGGGATTGCGCGGCAGTCGCTCCAAGAAAACGAACTGCGAGGGCACCATGGATTCGGGCAAGTGCGCCGCGAGTCGCTCGCGCAGTCGCGAAGAATCGGGAGCAACGCCGCGCGGCACGAGGTACGCGATGAGGCGCTGATCCCCGGGCGTGTCTTCGCGTGCCACGACCACGGCTTCCGTAAGCGTCCGTTCGCTGACGTCGTCTCGCACGAGCAACGCTTCGATCTCTCCTGGCTCGACGCGCTGGCCGCGGATCTTGATCTGGTGATCGATGCGTCCGAGGAACTCGAGCACTCCGTCGGCGCGATAGCGCACGAGGTCCCCGGTCCGGTACATGCGCGCTTCTGCGGCGGAGGGCTCGGGCACGAAACGCTCGGCGTCGAGTTCTAGCCGGCGCAAGTATCCGCGCGCGACGCCGTCGCCCGCGATGCAGAGCTCTCCCGCGACTCCGATCGGGAGCGGTTGCAGGCACTCGTCGAGGACGTGGAAGCGCGTGTTGGCGATCGGCCGGCCGATGGGAACGGAGCTTGCGATTTGCGCGCGGGCGTCGGCTTCGACCGTGTGGGTCGACGACCAGATGGTCGTCTCGGTCGGTCCGTACATGTTCGTCAACGAACCGCCGATCGACCGCGCGAGTTCGCCGGCGAGCTCGACCGCGAGCGCTTCCCCACCGACGTAGACGTGCCGAACGAGATGCAGCGCCTGCCGAACCTCGGGATCGGCGCACAAGATGCGCGCCATGGAGGGCGTGCACTGCAAGTGCGTCACGCGCTCGTTCACGATCTGTGCGGCGAGCGAATGACGAGTCGGCGCCGCATCCGACGGTTGGAGTTCCTGAGCGCGACTGCGCACACGATCGAGCCAGGGCAGGCTCGCGAGCACTTCGCTCGCGGGGACACCGAAGTCGATCAGGCACGCGATCTCGTCGACGTCGATCGCGCGCAAGCGCGCGACCTGCTCGAGGCAGCGCTCGGGCGTGCCGAACAAGCCGCTGGTCTCGTAGTAGCGATCGAACGCGTGAGCCAGGAGCGCGGCCCGCTCCTCCGGGCCGAGGACGCCGAGGTCATCCGGCTCGACGGTTCCCGCCCCCCGGGGGCGACGGAAGGCCGGAAAGGCCCACTCACTACCTTTTAATAGGGAGAGCGAACTCTCGAGGTAGCGTTCCAGCGGCCGGCGCACGCTCTCGCGGACCTGCTGCTCGTCCTCACCGACGAAGGTGTGCAGCATCAACGAGACGATCCCGGCGGCGGGATCGAATCCAGCCTGCGCGCGCGCCTCGCGGTAGGCGCGGATCTTCGGGGCGAGCTCTTCCACGGACTGCCCGATCAAGTGCGTCAGCACGTTCGCGCCCATCTGACCGGCCGCCACATAGGTGTCGACGTTGCCCGCCGATGTGATCCACACCGGCAGCTCGGGCTGCACCGGTCGCGGCAGCGTGCGCACGTTCACGACTCCGCCATCGGGACCCGGGAAGGGCAGCGATTCGCCGCGCCACAACCGCCGCACGACATCGAGGTCGCGGAGCATCACTTCTTTCGCGCGCTCGTGATTCTCCGGAGCGAGCACGAAGTCTTCTTGTTTCCAACCCGAGGCGAAGGAGATCGCGACGCGACCGGCGGACAGGTTGTCGACTACGGCCCATTCCTCCGCCACGCGGATCGGATGGTGCAGCGGCAAGACGACGCTGCCGGCGCGGATCTGCACGTGCTGCGTGATCGCAGCTACGGCAGCTCCGGTCACGGCTGGATTCGGATACAGACCGCCGAAGGCGTGGAAGTGCCGCTCGGGCGTCCACACGGCACAGAAGCCGTGCGCGTCGGCGAAGCGCGCGCCCTCGAGCAAGAGGCGATAGCTCGCGCCGGGCTCGCCTTCGTCGCTCGAGAAGTAGAACAGGCTGAATTCGATCGCGCGCTTCCTGACTTGCAGACCAGGAGCCGTCCGACTGCGAGCGTGCTCGTCCAGCGTGTGCACGACCACTTTGAATCCGCGGCTCAGCGGCCAAAGCAGCTCGAGCACGGCGATGTCGAACGAGAGATTCGTCAACGCCAGCCAGACGCCCGGAGGATCGTGCGCGATGTGTTCGTCCATCGCGGCGAAGAAGCTGACGACGTTGCGGTGCTCCACGAGCACGCCTTTGGGGCGCCCGGTCGAGCCCGACGTGTAGATCAAGTAGGCGAGATCCGTCGGCTGGGCCGCGCCCGCCGGCGCGCTCGCTCTCGCGGCGCTGCGTTCGACATCGAGATCGACATCGGGGCAGATCACCTGCGCTCCGCTCGCAGGCAGCGCGCTCACCCATCGTTCGCGCGTGACGATCACGCCCAATTGCGAATCCGCGAGCATGAAGGCGAGACGCTCGGTGGGATGGGCCGGATCGAGCGGCACGTAGGCGCCGCCGGCCTTGAGCGTGGCGAGGACCGCGACGACCAGGTCGATCGAGCGTTCGAGGAAGATCCCGACTAGATGCCCGGCGCGAACGCCA
>JANLUN010000187.1:0-5496 GCA_031363505.1 Planctomycetota bacterium
CCCGCGTTCGGCTCGACGCGTATCACGTGCCCCTGCTCGATCAGCGGTTTGAGCACCTCGGTCAAGGCCGGCAACGAGATTTCGATCTCGCCGCCGCGATCGATGCGTTGGCGGGGTGACGCGCCGCACGCGAGGAACGAACCATGACACTCGATCCCCCCCTCGATCCCTTCGAAGCGCGCGTGCTGGGCGTGCTCATCGAGAAGCAGCTGACGACGCCGGATCTCTATCCGCTCACGTTGCACGCCGTCACGATCGGTGCGAATCAGAAATCGAATCGTGATCCGTTCATGGAGCTGCTCGAGGGCGATGCCTACGCAGCTCTGCAGAAACTGATTCGGCGCGGTCTCGCCGGCTCGGTTCACCCGGTGGGCGCGCGCGTCGAGAAGTTCAGGCACAACGCCGAGGCGCTGCTCAAGGTCGGCACGCCGCAGGTCGCCGTCGTGGCGGAACTCTTGATGCGCGGACCGCAGCAGCCCGGTGAGCTGCGCACGCGGGCGAGTCGCATGACGCCCATCGACTCATTGCCGGCCTTGACCGAGGTGCTCAAACCGCTGATCGAGCAGGGGCACGTGATACGCGTCGAGCCGAACGCGGGATCGCGAGCGGAACGGTTCGCACAGACGATCTCGCCCGCGTCGCATGCGATCGACGCGCGGCCGCAACCCGTGCGACCTTCCGAGATGAAACTGCCACCGATCGTGGCGCCGCAAGTTTTCGAGCGTGCTCCCGCGAGCGCGTTGCCGCTCGGATCGAGCGCGGCCGCTCCAGGCACGCCGCCCGCGGAATCGTCGGGTGCGAAGGGTGCGCCGCTCGAGCAACGCGTCGTCGAGCTCGAAGCCGCCGTCACGAAGTTGCGGCGACAGCTCGACAACTTGGCGTGGAAGCTCGGCGAGCAGCTCAAGGGTTGAGCGCGCGCCGAGCCTCCGTGAATCCTGCACCGCGCCTCGAGCGCGTGCCGTTTCGATCTCTACAGACTCGCGACTAGCGGGTGTAGTGGATCTCCATGCTCAGGAATTCGTCGCCGTTCACATCGGGTGTGAACGACTGCATGACCCAGTGGTCGTTGTCGACGAACTTCTCGATCGCGCGGCCCTTGGTGTACTTGCCGGCCATGACGTCCGGTTGCGTCGTCGTGTAGGTCCAGGTCTTCTTCGCGGCGTCGTACGTGCCTTCGCCCGTCATCACGCCGGTGCTCATGTTGTCGATCCAGGTCGACACGTACTTCTTCTTCAGGTTGTCGTAGCCGACCAGTCCCTTGCCGTGGAACGGCTGGCCCATGGCCTCGCCTTCCGTGACGTCTTCGACGTAACGGCCGTCCATGATCCACTTCATCTCGCTCGTGCCGGTCGATTGAATCGGCGGCGTGCCGGGCGCCATGAACATGGTGACCGCGAGCTTCCACTTGCCGAGCTTTTGCTCGAGCGCCTTGTGACCGGCGCTCGGAGTGGCGAACGCCGTCCACTTCGCTTGCATCTCGGTGGCGTTGATCGGGGTCGCCGATTTCGTCGACGAGCAGCTCGTCGCGGCGAACGCGATCAAAGCTGCACAAAGGCTCATTCCAAGTCTCGTGCTGGTTTTCATGATGTCTTCCTTAATTCGAATGTAGTCGTCTGAGGCGCGCGTTCGCGCGTGTGTCCTGCGGCGCATTGAGAGCTCTCCCCCATTCCGCGCCAAATTGGGCGACGATTATGACGTTCGATGCGGACAGATGCGAGAACGAACGCAGCTACGATGCTCGGGCACGTTCCATCACATCGAGTAGCTCCGCGGCCGCCGAGATCGCGATCGCGTTCGGCTCTTTCGAATGCTTGGAAACCCCGATAGGACAGCGCACGCGCGCGATGTGCTCCGCTGAAAAGCCGCGCTGGAGCAGCCGCTTCTGGAAGCGATCCCACTTGCGCTCCGACCCGATCAGCCCGATGTACGGAAAGTCTCGGACGATCGCGCGCGCGACGATCTCGAGATCCAGCGCGTGACTGTGCGTCATCACGAGCACGAGCGTGTCGTCCGCGAGCAAGTCGAGCTCGATCTCCGGGTGATCGACGCAGCGTAGCTCGTACGGCCGGCGCGAAGGCAGCACGGGTCGGATCTCTTGCTCGTCTCGGTCGTCGATCAAGATCACGTCGGCGGAGAGGTACGTCGCCAGACCGCCGAGCGCTTGTCCGACGTGACCCGCTCCGAACACCGCGATCTTTCGCCGCGTCCACGGATACGTCTCGAAGAAGAGCTTCACCTCGCCGCCGCAGCACTGTCCGACTTTCTCGGAGAGTGGATACGCGACCGTCTCGGACGCGGCATGTTTCTCGTCGAGCAGCCCACGGCAGTGCTCGATCGCCTGTTGCTCGAGGTTGCCGCCGCCGATCGTGCCGAACACGAGCTCCATGCGTCCGCCCGGCGCCGGACTCACGATCATGCGCGCGCCTGCTTCGCGCGGACCGCTGCCCTTCACCTCGGTGACGACGACCATCGCGCACGGTTTTCCCTGGGCGCGCAGGTCGCTCAGCGTCTCGATCCAATCCTGAGCGCGTTCGTGCATGTCGTTCCGACGCGATGATACCGGATGGTTCGACGAGAGCACGTTCCTCGGCGGTACGCGATCCGTATCATGCGGCCATGCGAATCGCGGTGCTCGGCGGCGGACCTGCAGGCCTCTACTTTTCGATCTTGATGAAGAAGGCGCACCCCGCCGTCGAGATCACGGTCCACGAGCGCAATCGCGCCGACGACACGTTCGGTTGGGGCGTCGTTTTTTCGGACGAGACGCTCGGAAACTTCGAAGCCGCGGATCCCGAGAGCTACCGCGAGATCCGGAGCAATTTCGCGTACTGGAGCGATATCGAGACGTGGTTCTCGGACACATGCGTGCGTTCGACGGGACACGGTTTCTGCGGCCTGGCGCGCAAGAAGCTGCTCGAGATCCTCCATGCACGTTGCCGCCAGCTGGGCGTCACGCTCTCGTTCCAGCACGAGATCACGGAGCGCTCGCAGCTCGGCGACGTCGACTTGATCCTGGCCGCGGACGGAATCAACAGCACGCTCCGGACTCGGTACGCGCAGCACTTCGAGCCGACGCTCGACTGGCGCAAGTGCAAGTTCTGCTGGCTCGGCACGACGAAGCCCCTCGCGGCCTTCACTTTCATCTTTCGCGAGAACGAGCACGGACTCTTCCAAGTCCACGCGTACCCGTTCGAGAAGGGGCTTTCGACGTTCATCGTCGAGTGTCACGAGGACACCTGGAAGCGAGCGGGTCTCGATCGCGCAACCGAGGCCGACACCGTCGCCTACTGTCAGAAGCTCTTCGCGGACCATCTCGAAGGACACGCGCTCCTCACGAATCGTTCGCTGTGGCGCTCGTTCCCAACCGTGCGCAATGCGCGCTGGCACCACGAGAACATCGTGCTCGTCGGCGACGCCGCGCACACGGCGCACTTCTCGATCGGATCGGGAACGAAGCTCGCGATGGAGGACTCGATCGCGCTCGCAAACGCGTTCCAAGAGCACGGGACGAGCGACGTGCCGCGCGTCTTATCGGCCTACGAGGATGCGCGCCGACTCGACGTGCTCAAGACGCAGAAGGCGGCGCAGACGAGCCTCGAGTGGTTCGAGAACTCGCGCCGCTACCTTCCGCAGCACCCGCTGCAGTTCACGTTCAACTTGATGACGCGCAGCAAGCGCATCACGTACGACAACCTGGGGAAGCGCGATCCCGCGCTCGTGAAACGCGTGGCGGAGTGGTTCGCGGACGCGAACGGAATGAAGCGCGGTCGCGACGGCAGCGCGCCGCCGCCGATGTTCGCGCCGCTCACGCTGCGAAAGCTCACGCTCGGAAACCGCGTCGTCGTGTCGCCGATGTGCCAGTACTCGGCCGAGGGCGGAACGCCCGGCGATTGGCACCTCGTGCACCTCGGCAGCCGCGCGATCGGCGGCGCGGGGCTCGTGATCGCCGAGATGACGAACGTGTCCGCGGAAGGCCGCATCACGCACGGCTGCGCGGGCATCTACACCGACGAACACGCGACGGCGTGGAAACGAATCGTCGACTTCGTGCACGCGCACTCGAAGGCGAAGATCGGCTTGCAGCTCGGTCACGCGGGCCGAAAGGCGTCGTGCCATCTCCCGTGGGAAGGAGACTCGCCTCTGCGCGACGCGACGGCCTGGACGGCGATCGGTCCGTCGGCCGATCCGTTCGGCCCGAGCTGGCCTGCACCGAGAGCGATGAACCGTTCCGACATGGATCGCGTGCGCGCGGAGTACGTGCGCGCAGCCGAGCGGTCCGAGCGCGCGGGTTTCGACTTGATCGAGATCCACATGGCGCACGGATACCTGCTCTCGAGCTTCCTCTCGCCGCTCTCGAACTCGCGCACGGACGAGTACGGCGGCTCGCTCGCGAACCGGATGCGTTTCCCTCTCGAAGCGTTCGACGCCGTGCGCGCTGCCTGGCCGCAGCACAAGCCGATCGCGGTGCGCATCTCGGCCACGGACTGGCTCGACGACGAGGGCGGACTGACGCTCGACGAAGCCGTTGTGATCGCGCGCACGTTGAAGGAACACGGCTGCGATGTGATCGACGTGTCTTCCGCCGGCAACACGCCCGTGTCGCGCCCCGAGTACGGACGCATGTACCAAGTGCCGTTCGCCGAACGCATCCGCGCCGAAGCGGGCGTGCCCGTGCTCGCGGTCGGCGCAATCCAAGGCGCGGACCATGTGAACACCGTGCTTGCTGCGGGCCGCGCCGATCTGTGCGCGCTCGCGCGACCGCATCTCGCGCAGCCGTACCTCACGCTCGACGCCGCCGCGGCCTACGGCTTCGTCGAGCAGCCGTGGCCGAATCAATACCTGGCCGGAAAGCCGCGTCCGCGCTCCGCCGACGACGCCAATTGACCGCGTCGACGCGGCCGCGTGGGTCGCGCCACGGAACCAGCGGGAGCGTGGTAACGTCTGGAGTCGCGCACAGGGCGCACATCGAGAGACTCTCCCCATGATTCGCATGTCGATCGCAGGCTTTGGAACCCTTCTTCTCGTCGCGCCCAGTGCGCTCGCCGCTCTGCAGCAAGGCGTGAGCGATCCCGGCAGCTTCGAGACCGTGTACTACGACACGCTCGACGAGAACGGCAATCTGACCGGCGGCAAGGTCGAGATGTGGGTTCCGTCGCGTCACGCGCCGATCGCGGTGACGCCGGCGCCTTCCACCTTATTGATGTCGTTCGGGCCCACGAATCCGGCCAACCGCATCGACTTCGTGTTCGTGGGCGACGGGTACACGGCGGCGCAGCTCGGCACGTACGCGACGCAGGTCACCACGGTGACCAACTCGTTCTTCAACAAGGTGCCGTACTCGACCTACCGCAACTACTTCCAGGTGCACCGCGTCGACGTCGTGTCGGTGGACTCGGGCGTCGACAACGATCCGACGCAAGGGATCACGAAGAACACGGCGATGAACATGGGCTACTGGTGCGGCGGCACCGAACGCGCGCTGTGCGTCGACACGGG
>JANLUN010000207.1:0-10716 GCA_031363505.1 Planctomycetota bacterium
GCCGGGTATCAGACGCACGCGCAAGCACGCGTCCTGCTCCACGCGATGCAGACGCCCGAACCGGTCGACCTGACCGCGATCGACGCACGCTGCGACATCGCGCGCCTCGCGGATCCCGCGCGCGGCGTGCGCACGAAGCAAGAGGACCACATGCGCTTCGGACCGCGCTGGCGCGTCGTGCAGAGTGCTCACTACGGACGCGGCGAAGCGCTCGCGACGCTCGCGCTGCCGGGCGCGTTCCACTCCGACGTCGAGTCGATCGCGCTGCACCCCGCGCTCATCGATCTCGCGACCGGGTTCGCGATGAACCTGATCGAGGGCTACCTCGAGTCGAACGACTTGTGGGTGCCCGTTTCCTACAAGAGCGCGCGCGTCCACGGCCGCCTCCCCGCGCACGTTCGAAGCTGGGTCCGCAATCACACGGCGAACACCGCCGGCGGATCGTTCGCGACGTTCGACGTGACCATCACGGATCCGCAAGGCCGCGTGCTCGTCGAGGTCGAGGAGTTCGCCATCAAGCGCCTGGCGCACGGCGAAGGCTTCGCGGTGGCGCCGAAGCCGTCGGAGCGCGAGCTCGAGTTCGACGAGGCGCACGGCGTAGGGAGTCGTCCGCTCTCGCCTGCCGAGCTCGCGTTCCAGCAGAACCTCGAGCGCGGCATCCTGCCGGACGAAGGCCAGCGCGCGCTCGAGCGCGTGCTCGCCGGTCATGCCGAGTCGCAGATCGTGGTGTCCTCACTCGATCTCGCGGCCTTGGAAACGCAATCGCGCGCGCTCGCGACCCCGACGACTCCCGACGGCGACGGCGCGAAGTTCGCGCGGCCTGACCTCGCGAGCGAATACGTCGCCGCTCGCAACGACATCGAGAAGACGCTCGTCGGCTTCTTCGAGGAGCTGCTCGGCGTGCAGTCGGTCGGTGTCAAGGACAGCTTCTTCGATCTCGGCGGCCACTCGCTCGTCGCCGTGCGCCTCTTCTCCAAGATCAAGAAGGCGTGGCAGGTCGAGTACCCGATCTCGGTGCTGTTCGAGGCGCCGACGATCGAGGGCTGCGCCGAGATGATTCGCAGCAGCATCGGCGAAACCAGTATTGACGCCGCCGATCCCGCGATCGGAAGCACGCCGAGCACGGCGCCGCGCGCGCGCTACGCGCACCTCGTGAAGATGCACCCCGGCGAAGGTACGCAGAAGACGCCGTTCTTCCTCGTCGCCGGGATGTTCGGCAACGTGCTCAACCTCCGTCACGTCGCGCAGCTCGTCGGCGCCGATCGACCGTTCTACGGACTACAGGCGCGCGGTCTGTACGGCGACCACAAGCCGCACGAGACGTTCGAGGAGATGGCCGAGGCGTACCTCGCTGAGCTCTTCACGATTCAACCGCAGGGGCCGTACCTGCTCGGCGGATTCTCGGGCGGCGGGATCACGGCGTTCGAGATGGCGCGACAACTGCGCGCACGCGGTCAAGAAGTGTCGATGCTGCTGATGCTCGACACGCCGTTGCCGAAGTCCGAACCGCTGACGGCGCGCGACAAGGCGATGATCCACTGGCAACGGCTGAAGCGCAGCGGTCACAACTACATCTTCGATTGGGCCAAGGGCCGCTTCCGGTGGGAGCTCGCGAAGATCCAGCGCAAGCTCTCCGACGCGCCGGCCGGTGCGCCCCATGCGCCCCATGCATCGGGGCAACGCGCGAGCGAGTTCCGCTCCGAGCTGATCGAGTCCGCGTTCCGTCACGCGCTGACTCTGTACGACGCGCGCCACTATCCGGGCACGATCACGCTCTTCCGACCGAAGCTCGACGAGACGCACGTGCTCGGTCCGGGCCGCGTCGCGAACAAGGTGCGCGAGCTCGTGTACCACGACAACGGTTGGAGTTCCGTGTGTCAGCGCGTCGACATCGTCGAGATGCCCGGCGACCACGACAGTATGGTGCTCGAACCGAACGTGCGGGTTCTCGCGGCACGACTGCGCGAGCGCATCCACGACGTCGAAGAGCGGCGCGAGTCGACGAGGCTCGCATCGTGACGAGCGTCGACGAAGCACAGCTCGGCGCGCGCGAGCTCGAGGAACGATTCGGCGGCTGCGTCCTCGTCGCGAGCAGCCCGCTCACTGGCGAGCTCTCGGACCTCTTTCCCGAAGAGCAGCACGTCATGGAGCGCGCGGTCATCTCCCGCGTGCGCGAGTTCGCGACGGGACGTGTGCTCGCGCGCGGGCTCCTGCGTCGTCTGGGATTCTCCGACGCGCCCATCGTCCCGGGCGGGCATCGCTGTCCCGCGTGGCCGACCGGCACGACCGGATCGATCTCGCACACGGCCGACCAGTGTGTTGTCGCCGTCGCGCTGACGGACGACGTCGCATCGATCGGAATCGACGTCGAACCGTTCGCGCCGCTCGAGACCGAACTCTTCTCAATCGTATTCGTCGAGTCGGAGCAACGCTGGCTCGACGCGCAACCGAGCTCGCAACGTGCTTTCCTCGCGCGCGCTCTCTTCAGCGCGAAGGAGAGCTACTACAAGTGTCAGTACCCGCTGACGCGGCGCGTGCTCGAGTTCAAGGACGTCGAAGCGCGACTCTCGGTCCGCCGGGGATCGTTCACGGCGCGTTGCGTCGGCAAGGTGAGCGGCCAGCCGGAGCTCGAGTCCGTCGTGGGCAGTCTCTCGATCGCCGACGATCGGATCGTGACCGGGATGATGCTGCGAGCGTAGGGATCACTGCGGCGCAGCTCGGAGCTCTTGCAGCAAGTCGCTCGCGCGCGCGTCCTGCGGGTCGAGCGCCAGCGCATGTTCGAGCGCTTTCGTCGCGCCGGGACGATCTCCGCGCCGGATTCGCACGAGGCCGAGCTTGCTCCATGCAGCAGCGAAGTCGGGCTGGATCTGCGTCGCGCGCTCGAACGCGAAGCTGGCCCGCTCCCACCGAGTCAAGCTGGCACGCACGAGCCCGAGCGCGTACCACGCACCCGGCTCGTCGGGGCGAAGGACCGTCAGCGACCTCTGCAACGCGTTCGCAGCCCGCTCGAGCACGTCGCGCTCCGCGTGCGGATCACCGTCGATCAAGATCTTGATGAGATCGTTCCGGGAGTAATCGTTCTCGGGAAGGATCTCGAGCGCGCGCGCGAAGTAGTCGAGAGCCGTCGCGCGATCGCCGCGCCGGTTGAACTCCGCGCCGAGATTGTCGTACGCAACCGTCGACGGACCGCGCTCGAGCTGGTGCGCCCACAAGCTCTCCTCGTCGTGCCACACGCGCGTCTGCTGCCACGAACGCACGCCCCAGTACCCGAACACGAGGGCCGTCACGCCGATGCACACCGCTCGTCCGTGCGCGCGACTCCACCATTCGCCGACGCCCCAGCCGAGGAGCAGTGCGAACCCCAGGCACGAGAGATAGCTGTACCGATCGGCGACGAGGTGGATGCCCGACTGCGCGATGCCGGACACCGGCCCGAGCAGCGCGATGTACGCGATCCACACGGCGAGCAGCGCTGGCAGGCGACGGCGCATCGCGAAGAGCGCAACCGTCGTCGCCAACACGGCGAGGATCGAAAGCGCGAAGCGTGGCTGCGTTGGGTGAATCGCGGACGTCACCTCGTACAGCGGATACCAATCGGTCGCGACCATCATCGCGCGCGGATAGAACCCGATCCCGTAGAACGCCACGGTGATCCGACCCAGCCAGCCGTGGATGCCTGTGTCGACGAGCGCGCCCGCGCTCGATTGCGCGTTCAGCGCGAGCAGTCCGCCCGCGATCGAAATGAAAAGGAACGGCAGCTTTTCGACGATCAAGCGTGTCCAGCCGCGTTCTGCGAGTCGGCGCAGCGGGTAGACGTCGATCGTCAAGAGCACGATCGGAAGCGCCATGCCGAGCGCCTTGCTCGACATGGAGACAGCGAACAAGGCAAGCGCCGCGCGGTACCAGCCGAAGTGCAACCCTCTCGTCGCAGTCGAACGCACCGCGCGCAAGTAGGCGAGCAATGAAAGAAGAAAGAACGCGCTGCTGAGCACGTCGCGGCGCTCGGTGATCCACGCCACGGACTCGACGCGCAGTGGGTGCAGCGCGAAGACCGCGGCCGCCGTGATCGCGCCGATGAAATGCGTGTCGTGGGACCGGGACGCCGCGCGAAGTAACTGCCAGGCCACCAGCGCGAAGAGGACGGTGTCGATCGCGTGCCAGCCGATGCTCGTGACGTGGTAGACGCGCGGGTCAAGTCCACCGATCGCGTGGTCGACCATGAACGAGACCCACGTCAGCGGCTGGTAGTGCCCCGCGTGCGAGTGCGTGAACGCCCAGCGCAGGTTCTCGAGCGAGAGGCTGCGTGCATGCTCGTGCTCCAGCAAGTTCGCGCGGTCGTCCCACACGAACTCGCCGTGGATCGACGGCCAGTAGACGGCGAACACGAGGCCGACGAGAACCGCCAGAGCGAGCAGCCACTGCGCACGCGCAACGAAACGCCCCGGCCGCGGTGCTTCGGTGCGCTGATTCATGCGCGACGAGGATGCCACAAATCTGCCGCGTCGAGCATTTACCTAATGGACGCGCGCACTTGCTCCAACGCAACCGACGCGCGCGCATTGCCCGGATCGAGCGCGAGCGCGCGCTCGAGCGCTGTCTTCGCCGGTTCCGCTTCGCCGCGCATCCACAGGCTCGTGCCGAGGCCCGTCCACGCCATCGAGTTCTCGGGCGCGACGGCCGTCGCGCGCGTGAACGCGTCGACACCGCCGGCTGCGTCGCCGCCTTCGATCGATGCGATGCCGATGCCGATCCACGCTTCGAGGTTCTCCGCGTCCGCCGCGACGGCCTTCTGGTAAGCCGTCACCGCACCGGCCCGATCTTGGAGCAGGTAGCGCGCGAGGCCGAGCTTGCTCCACGCCGGTGACCACTCGGGCGCGAGCTGTGTCGCGCGATCGAACGCCTCGCCGGCGCGGGCGATGTCTTGCAGGCTCGTGCGCGCGAGTCCGAGCACGTACCAGCTCTTGGCGTCGTCCAAGTGGAGAACGTCGAGCGAGCGCCGCAGCGCGTTCGCGGCCTTCTCGAGAGTGGCGCGCGGAATAATCGGGTCTTCGGCGGCCAATCCTTCGACGAGGTTGGCGCGCGCGTACTCGAACGTCGGGAGCAGCGCGAGCGAGCTCGCGAACGCTTCGATCGCAACCGGCCGGTCGCCGCGCCGATTCGCGCTCGCCCCCACGTTGTTGTACGCCTGCGCGGACGGGCCGAGTTCGAGTACGCGCGTCCATAAGGAATCGTCGTTACGCCACACGTGCGTCTGCTGCCACGAACGCACGCTCCAATACCCGAGCACGACGACCGTCAGGCCCATGCACGCAACACGACCCGTATCGCCCGGTCGAGTGCGGCTCCACCATTCGCTGATCCCGAAACCTGCGAGGAGCGCGAATCCCGTGCACGACAGATAGCTGTAGCGATCGGCCACGAGCTGGATCCCCGACTGCGCGATGCCCGTCACGGGCGCGAGCAGCGCGACGTACGCGATCCACACCGCGAGCAGCGCTGGATACCGCCGGCGCAACACGAAAGCCGCGATCGTGATCGTCACCGCCGCGATCGCCGAGAGGATGAAGCGGCGTTCCCAGGGATCCAGATACGCCGGCCGCTCGTGGAGCGGATACCAGTCGGTCGCGAGCAGCATCGCGCGCGGATAGAACGCGATCCCGTAGAACGCCTGCGCGATGCGCGACGCCCATCCATGTGCCGCGACGCCCGCGAGCGCGCCGACTTCCGACTGCGCATGCAGCGCCACGATCCCGCTCGCGATCGCGGCGAGGAAGAAGGGCAGCTTCTCTGAGGCGAGTCGCGTCCAGCTCACGGTCGCGTGTCGCCGGAGCGGAACGACGTCGATCACGAGCAGCACGATCGGCAATGCCATGCCCAATGCTTTTCCGAGCAGCGAAAACGCGAAGCACAGGATCGCGGCGCAGTACCAGCCGATCTGAAGCCGTGTGCCGCGTTCCGCATCCACCGCGCGCAAGTACGCCAAGATCGCGAGAAGGAAGAACGCAGCGCACACGACGTCGCGACGTTCGGTGACCCACGCGACCGACTCGACACGCAAGGGATGGAAACCGAAGACCGCCGCGGCGACGAGCGCGCCGACATACGGCGCTCGTGCATCGTCGGCACCGCCCGCGTGGCGTGACGCGACGCGCAGGAGTTGCAAGGCGAGAACTGCGAACAGCACGACGTCGAGCGCGTGCCAGAGGAGGTTCGTGACGTGGTACGTCCTCGGTTCGAGTCCGCCGATCGCGTGATCGACCATGAACGAGATCCACGTCAACGGTTGATAGTGCCCGCCGTGCGCGTGCGCGAATGCCCAGCGCACGTTCTCCCACGACAGACTCTGGACGTGCACGTTCTCGATGACGTTGAAACGGTCGTCCCAGACGAGTCCGCCGTTTAGACCGGGCCAGAACACGGCGAACACGAGCGCTAGGAGTGCCGCGAGCGCGATCGTCCACTGTGCACGTGAGGGCGCGCGCGCGAGCTCGCCGCCGGTGCTCGGCCGCGCGTGCTTCACGTTCCGAATCCTTCGAGACTACGCATGCTCCGCGATCCTACCGATCGCGCACGCCCGGATGCGCGCGGAGCCGGTGGGAAGAGCACGTGCTCGCGCTCAAGCCGCCGAAGCGGCAAACGAAGCTCACGCCTTATCGCCGGCCGCGCCCCCTTTCTCGATTGCGGGCGCGCCGAACGAGACGCATGATTCCCGCCCGCTCGCTAACAGCGACCGCATCGAAAAGGATCCGCATGAAGCCCGCAGAGACTACGGCATCAATCTTCGCCCTTGGCCTGTTCCTCACCGTGCCCGTGCTGTCTTGCGCGACTTCAGCGTCGCACGACGAGTCTTCGAGCTCGCACGCGCAGGCGACCTCGACGGATGCGCTCGATCGGACGACGCTGCCGATCGTGGAGCCCGAGCACGCGCCCATCACGGAACTCGATGCGAGGAACGCCAAGGCGCCTCCGCGCTTCGAAGTGAAACCGCCCCAGGGCGCGCCCAACGTCGTCATCGTGCTGATCGACGACATCGGCTTCGGACATAGCAGTGCTTTCGGCGGCCCCATACGGATGCCCACCCTCGAGAAGCTCGCGCAGGGTGGACTGAAGTACAACCGCTTCCACACGACGGCGCTGTGCAGTCCAACGCGTGTGGCGCTCTTGACGGGCCACAATCACCACGCGAACAACGCGGGCGCGATCATGGAGCTCGCAACGGCGTTTCCCGGCAACACGGGCGTGCGTCCGCGGACCATCACGCCCCTCGCCGAAATCCTGCGCCAGAACGGCTACAGCACGGCGGCCTTCGGCAAGTACCACGAGACACCGCCGTGGGAAGTCTCCGTCTCCGGCCCGTACGACCGTTGGCCGACGCATTCGGGGTTCGACAAGTTCTACGGCTTCATCGGCGGCGAGACGAACCAGTGGGCACCGGCGATCTTCGACGGCACGGCGCGCGTCGAACCCCGGCAGACGCCCGACTACCACTTCACCACGGACATGACCGATCAGGCCGTCAACTGGATGGGAGCGCAACACTCGCTCACGCCCGACAAGCCGTTCTACATGTACTTCGCCACGGGCGCGACACACGCGCCGCACCACGCACCGAAGGAGTGGATCGCGAAGTACAAGGGCGAATTCAGCGGCGGCTGGGACAAGCTGCGCGAAGAGACGTTTGCGCGTCAGAAGAAACTCGGCGTGATCCCAGCGAACACGAAGCTCACGCCGCGTCCGAAAGAGATTCCCGCGTGGGACGGAATGAACGCGGATCAGAAGCGCCTCTTCGAGCGCCAGATGGAGACGTTCGCCGGATTCGCCGAGCACACCGACCACGAAGTGGGTCGGTTGGTTGCGCATTTGGAATCGATCGGCGAGCTCGACAACACGCTGTTCTTCTACATCGTGGGCGACAACGGCTCGAGCGCCGAGGGCGGGCCGGAAGGCACGTACAACGAGATGATGGCGCTGAACGGGATCGTCGGCAAAGCAGATCAGATGATGGATCACATCGACACCTGGGGTGATCCCACGACGTTCCCCCACTTCGCCATCGGCTGGGCGTGGGCCGGCAACACGCCGTTCCAGTGGACGAAACAAGTCGCGAGCCACTTCGGCGGCACGCGCAACGGAATGGTCATGCACTGGCCCAGGGGCTTCCATTCGAGCGGCGGCGCGGTCCGCAGTCAGTTCCATCACGTGATCGACGTCGCACCGACCGTGCTCGAGGCGGCGAGGGTTCCTCAGCCCAAGACGGTCGACGGAGTGAAGCAGCGTCCGATGGACGGCGTGTCGATGCTCTATTCGACCGACGATCCGAAAGCAGCCGATCGCCGCACGACGCAGTACTTCGAGATGTTCGGTAACCGCGGCATCTACCACGACGGCTGGGTCGCGTGCACGCGTCACTCGATCCCGTGGTTGATGGTGCCGCTGCCGCCCGTCAAGGACGACGTGTGGGAGCTCTACAACGTGAACGACGACTTCAGCGAGGCGAACGACCTCGCGAAGCAGAACCCGGCGAAACTCAAGGAGCTGCAGGCCGTCTTCATGAAGGAGGCGGAGCGCAACAACGTGCTCCCGATCGACGATCGACGAGCCGAGCGCTTCAACCCCGCGATCGCGGGACGGCCCGATCTACTCGGCACGCGCAAGTCGCTGACGGTGTATCCGGGCATGACGGGGATGATGGAGAACGCCTTTATCAACGTGAAGGGTATTCATCACACGATCACGGCCGAGGTGGAGCTCAAGGACGACAACACCGACGGCGTGATCCTCTCGCAAGCTGGATTCTTCGGCGGCTGGGTGCTGTACATGAAGGGCGGCAAGGCGCACCACGAGTACAACTGGTTCGCGATCGAGCGCACCAACATCGCCGGTGACACCGCGCTCGCGCCCGGCAAGCACACCATCGAGTACGAATTCATTCCCGACGAGGCCAAGCCCGGCACGGGCGGCAAGTCGATCTTGAGCGTCGACGGAAAACGCGTCGCGGAGGGCCACATCCCGAAGACGCAACCGTTCGCGTTTTCCGCCGACGAAGGCGCGGACGTGGGCGTGGACGCCGAAACGAACGTGTCGCCCGATTACAAACAGGGAAACAACGCGTTCACCGGAAAGATCGTGAAGGTCACCGTCGCGGTGGAGTGAAGAAGGAGACCCACCGATGATCATCCTCCCCGCGCTTGTCCTCTCGCTGGCGGGCGAACCGAGCTTTGCCCCGCCGCCGCAACCTGCTCCCGAGATCGGTTGGACCGTCTCCGTCACGCCCTACTTGTGGATGTTCGGGATGGACGGCGACGTTCGGATCGCCAACACCGAGGCCGACTTCGACGCCAGCTTCAGCGACATCTTCGACAACCTCGACATCGCGCTGATGGCGCGCCTCGAGGTGTGGCACGACGACGTCGGCTTCTACCTCGATCCGCTCTACGGTCAGCTCGAAGCCGATGCGACATCAGGTGCCGTGAATGCCGAGGTCGAGACCGAGCTCACGATCATCGACTTCGGAATGCTCTACCGCATCTTCGACCGGCCGACGGCGCAAGGTCGCGCGCGCGTCGCGGACCTATACCTGGGCGGACGGTTGATGACGATTGAGAACGACGTCGACTTCGACGTGTTGAACGACCGCGGAGCGACGGCGCACACGCTCGATCTCACCGTGGGTGCGCGTTACGCGATGGACTTCACGGACCGGCTCGGTTTCCTCGTCGGAGGCGACGTCGGCGGATTCGATCTCGGAGGCTCGGCGACGGACTTCACTTGGAACGCAGAAGCGCTGGGCTCTCTCGCGTTCGGGAAGAGCGGCCGCCTGTGGGCCGGCTATCGCGTCCTCGACGTCGACGACGACAAGGGGGGCGCCACTGGAACGGAGATCGAGTTCTCCGGCCCGATTCTCGGGTACGAGTTCCGTTTCTGATGTTCCGTCCACACGGATCGCCTCCGTGAACGTCCTCGTCCTGAACTGCGGTTCGTCGAGCGTTCGCTTCCAAGTCATCGACACCGACCCCGTGCGGATCGAGTCGGACGCCGATCGACGCTTGGCGCAGGGCAGGATCGAGCGCGTCGGCGGACACGCGCTGATCACGCTCCAGGCGACCGGCCGCGCGCAGGTGATCGGGGACGCGCCGCTGCGCGATCACCGCGCAGCCGTGGATTGGATCCTGCGCTGGATCGTCTCGAGCGAGTCGGAGATCGACTCGGTGCGCGCGGTCTCGGACATCCATGCGGTCGGACACCGCGTCGTGCACGGGGGCGAGCGCTTCCAAGAATCCGTGCGCATCGATGCGGAGGTGTTCGCGGGGATCGAAGAGTGCGTCGACCTCGCGCCCCTCCACAATCCTGCGAACTTGAAGGGCATCCGTGCCGCGCGCGCGCTCCTCGGCGACGGAGTGCCGGACGTCGCGGTGTTCGACACGGCCTTCCACGCGACGCTTCCCGAGACCTCGTACCTGTACGGGATTCCGTACTCGTACTACCGGCGCTTCAAGCTGCGCCGCTACGGATTCCACGGCACGTCGCACCGCTACGTCGCATACCGTTACCGCAAGCTCTGCGGGCTTCCGCGCGAGCGCGTCCACATCATCACGCTCCACCTCGGCAACGGTTGCTCCGCGTGCGCGATCCGCGGCGGGCGATCGGTCGACACGTCGATGGGCTTCACGCCGCTGGAAGGACTGGTGATGGGCACGCGGTCCGGCGACCTCGATC
>JANLUN010000235.1:0-7956 GCA_031363505.1 Planctomycetota bacterium
TCGCCTTTCCACGCGAACACGGGGATGCCCTTCGGATCCGCCTGTGTTCCGCGCGGACCGACCGCGACGGCCGCGGCGGCGTGATCCTGCGTCGAGAAGATGTTGCACGAAGCCCAGCGCACTTCGGCACCGAGCTCGACCAGCGTCTCGATCAGCACGGCGGTCTGGATCGTCATGTGGAGCGATCCGGTGACGCGCGCGCCTTTGAGCGGCTTCTTCTGACCGTACTCAGCGCGCATCGCCATCAAACCCGGCATCTCGTGCTCGGCGAGCTGGATCTCCTTGCGACCAAACGCGTGGAGCGAGAGGTCTTTCACTTTGAAGTCGGCGAACGTCGCGGACGCGGTCTGTGCCATGGCACTGTCTTTCTTCGAGGGAGTGAGGCGAGGGTGTATTCGGCGGATGCGCAGGTCGGATGCACCGGTTCGGTGCGATGAGCTCGTGCTACGACATCAATCGGCGTCGTACGGCCGCACGGCGATGATTTCGAGTTCGAGCGAGCCCCCGGGGAGCACGACGTGCGCCGTGTCTCCCGGACGCTTGCCCAGCAATCCCGCGGCGAGCGGCGCGCGGTACGACACGACGCGGTCGTCCTGATCGGTGTCCCACGGACCTAGGATCGCGATCTCGTGCTCGCTCTGGTCCTTGGTGTCGCGGTAACGGACGACCATGCCGGGGCAGGCCATGTCTTCCGGCAGCAGCGCGTTCTCGATCAGCTCGACTTGCCGGAGCTCTGTCTCGATCTCGGAAGCGCGCGAGGTCAGGTTGCGCTGGTCCTCGATCGCCATCTCCCACTCGGCGTTTTCCGACAAGTCGCCCTGAGCCGCCGCGCGGCCGATGGCGTCTTGATTGGCGGGAATCTTCACCTCGCGCAGGTGATGGAGTTCGGCGCGACGGCGCTGGAGCCCTTCGCGCGTGCTCCAGATGTGATCGTCTTCCCAGAAGTTCGGCGGCCCACCGCGCGTGTGCTGCGGCACCGTGTGCATCGCGATCTCGGTGAACATGGCGTCGATGGACTCGTCGACACCGCGCTGCAGCAAGCGCGACAAGCTCTGCAGCGCGTCCGCGTCCGCATCGGCGAGCAATCGGCGGAGCACCGGCTCGCGTCCCTTCGTGAGGAACTCGACGAGCCGCGTCTGCGTGCGCGCGTGGTGCGGTTCACCGCGCCGATTGACGAACAGATACGTCGCGAGGGAGAGCAATGCTTGCGCGCGAAGCACCGGCGCGGGGTACTCGCCGGGCAACTTGCCGGCCTCCGCGAGTCGCGCGAGCGTCACCAAGAGGTCGGGCGTGCGCAGCGGCCTGCCGAGCAGCTCGCGATAGTGCACCGCGAGATCGACCTTGCGTCCGCCGCTGATCAACGCGTCGACGAGCGGCCGCACCATGCCGGGCGGCGCGTGCTGCAGATTCTTGACGCCTTCGTCGAGCCACGAGTCGCCGTAGACGTCGCGCAAGCACTCGACGCACACCTCTTGATCGCGCACGCCGGGCAGCGATTGGAACAGCGCCCAGAGCGCCGGTGTGCGCGCGCTGTCGGTCGACGCCTTCTCGGCCGCGGCAGTACGCAGAATATCGACGAGCACCGGCGACGAGGTCCCGCGTTGGTCGCGCAAGAACATCCACGCCGCAAGGCGCGTCGTGACGGACTCGGGGCTCGCGGTGGCGTGCTTTTCCAAGAGGTCGAGCATCATCGCGCGCAGTCGCTCGTCGGCTTTGTTGCCCGTGAGCTGGTTGCGGATCCGAACGAGCAAGTCGCCCAGGTTCAACGCGTGCGCCAACTGACGCTTCAAGTCCTCGACCGGATCGGTGGCCGCGAACAGGATCTGCACTTCGCCTTTGGCCGCCGTGCCGGTGACGCGGAACCACTCGGAGCCTTCGGCCAGCTTGCGCGCCTTGCGCCACCAGCCCGTCCACGAACTGCCTTCGATGCCGACCTGCATCAACGCATTCTTTATGGCCATGTTCGACGCGCGGCCGTTGTGACGCTCGACGACGGCGCGCAGCATCACCAGCGGGTCTTCGCGCAGGCGCTTCCGCATCGCTTCCGGATTCCGGAAGTGCTGCGCGCGCAGATCGTCCTCGGGCAGCGGCTCGAAGATCTCGAGCGCGGCGCTGAGCGGGAAGCGATCGCGACGACCGCCCGCGAACGTGACGGTGAGTTCCCACTGCTCGTGCCGGATCTCGGTGATCTCGCCGACGCCCCAGCCGCCCGAGTGATACACGAGCTTGCCCGGCCCGAAGCCGAGCAGCCGTTCGAACGAAACCCACGCGCGCCGCGCGTCGGGGTTGCCGGGTTGCAGTCCCGCGAGCTCGGTGTACTTGTCCCACCAGTTCTCGGTGCCCCACGCCTTCTGCGCATTCGCGTACAGCGGATCGAGCAGCTCGCCGGGCGCGCCGCCGCCGGTGAGCACGAGCCCGAGGAGGCGCGCCGCATCGGCCGGGCGACCGCCCGTTCCGAGCAGATCGGCGTGCTCGCGGACGCGCGGCAAGCAGCGCGGCAGGCGCTTCTTTTCGCCGGCGAGACGCAGGGCGGAGAACAGATCGTCCACCGATCCACCGGCCTGCATCAGCTCGGTCCAGGCGTCATCGAACTCTTGCCATTTCTCTTGTGCGACGAGGAGGCTGAGGTTCATGGAGATCCTGGCCCAGAGAGGGCGACGAAGTTTCTAGATGGCGACGGAGGCGCCCCCGCGGAACCGAAGCTCGGCGCGAGGGCGCGGTACCTATTATTGGCGAAAGACGCGCTCGGGTCCACACTCGTCTCGCGATTGGGCGCTGAGGCGCACCAGACCGGTGGATTCGCCCGCCGTGGCGGGCTTAGTCGACCGCGAGCAGTGCACCCTTCAGGTACCGCGAGCGGCTGAAGTCCGGCCGCTGCGGGTGATCGGGACCGGCGCCCAGCGTCTCGAGCAAGCGGATCTCGCGCTGCGCCCGGCGCGCCGACTGGAACAGCATCCCGAGGAACGCGGACACTTCAAGCGCGCCCGAGCACGAAAACGTCGCCACGAGTCCGCCTGGCCTCACGCACTCGAGGGCGAGCGTGTTGAAGTCCGAGTAGCGTCGCAGTCCTTCCTCCGTTCGATTCTTGTCCTTGATGATCTTGTGCGGATCGAGGACGACCACCGACGGTTTCTCGCGTGACTCGCGCACCGAACGCAGGACGTCGAATGCGTCGGCGTGCACGAACTCGATGTCGAGCCGGTTGATCGTCGCCGCCTGACGCGCTTGGTGGAGCACGACCTCGTCGAGATCGACCGCGCGCACTTTCTGCGCTCCGAGCCGCTTCGCTTGCAGCGCGAATCCGCCGCTGTTGCAGCAGAGATCGAGCACGTCGGCACCGCGTGCCAGCATCCCGACCTTCAGCCGATTCTCGCGTTGATCGCAGAAATAGCCGGTCTTGTGGCCGATTCCGGGCCGCACGGGGATCGTGACCTCGTGCTCGCGGATCTGGACGACGCCGCTGTCAGGCGGCTCGACATCCGGCTCGAAACCTTCGGCTTTGCGCACCGAGTTCGGCACGCGGTGCACCACGGCAAGACCGGGGTACAGCTCGCCGAGCGCCCATTCGATGTCGTCGCGCAGTCGCCAGAATCCCAGCGCGTGGTGCTCGCACACGATCACGGGTCCGAGCTTGTCGACGATGAGCCCGGGCAAGTCGTCGGCTTCCGCGTGCGCGATGCGGTAGGCATCGGTGACCTCGGGGAGCTTCAAGAGCTTCTTGCGGATGCGGTCCGCCGCGCTGAGCCGACGCAGCAAGAAATCGCGCGGACCGCGCATGTCGCTCTTCTTGCCGCGCGAGAGCACGCGCACGCGGATGTCCGACGCCGAGTTGAAGAGTCCGTGACCGACGAAGCGCTGCGAACCGTCGTGGATCTCGACGACCGCGCCGTCCTCGGGCGCATCCGCCAGCGGGCCGACTTGGCGCGCGAAGATCCACGGCCCCGGTGAAAGGAGATCGGTGCACAGTTGGACGACGGGATAGGTCTGTGTCATGGGGAGCTCGCGCCGGGAAACCCGCGCCCGTCGAGGATATAACTCGACAGGCGAGAACGCGCGCACGCTCCTTGGAACGCGCTTGCATCGCCCCGCACAGCCGCACCGCCGCGGTGGAATCGGGCCGACCGCCGCAACACCCATGATCTGGATCGCCCTCTTGCAGAGCGTCGCCCTGACCGGCGGCACCGTCCACACGCAGCTTCCGGGCGAAACGCCGCGCGTCGCGACCGTGTGGATCGAGGACCGCCGAATCAAGGCGATCGGCACCGATCTCGAGCTGCCGGCCGACGTCGAGCGCATCGACGTCACCGGCAAGCACCTCGTACCCGGCCTGATCGACGGCTTCGTCAACCACGATCCCGATCACGATCGACTGTACGTCGCGAGCGGCGTCACGCTCGTGCGCGACGTCGGCAACGATCTCGCGCGCATCCTCACCGAGCGCGACCGCGATCGGCAAAGCGGCGCGCGCGATCGCGGCCCCGGCCCCGCGATCTGGAGCGCCGGCGCTGTGCTCGACGGCGTGCCGCCGAGCACGACCGCCGCGATCGTGCTTGCGACACCAGCGCAGGCACAAGAGAAGCTGCCGCGCCTCTTCGAGTTGGGCCTCGACTACGTGTCGTTCCATCTTGGACTCACGAAACCCACGCTCGCCAAGTCGGTCGAGCTCGCGCACAAACACGGGCTCAAGATCTGGGGCCCCGTGCTGACGAACGGTTCGCTCGCGGATGCGATCGAGCTCGGCCAGGACGGACTCTTCCACCTCGAAGGTTTTCTTCCGGCGGGCAAGCGCTGGGAGCAGGCGAAGCTCGCCGATCTCACGACGCAGCTCGACAAGGTCGTGAAGGCGCGCATCGCGGTGACGCCGACGCTGTCGGTGTTCGCGCAGCGATTGATCGCTCCCAAGGACAATCCGCCCGAGCTCGCGTACCTCGGTCCTTTCTACGCGCGCTCGTGGCTCAGCGAAGCGGAGCTGCGCCGCTCGCTCGTGAACGAGGGGTACTTGAAGACCGGGGTCGCGATCCTCGAGACGCAAGGACAGCTCGCGAAGGCGCTCTTCGAACGCGGCGTCCCGCTCGTTCCGGGGAGCGCCAGCCCGACGCCGTGGCACATGCCCGGCGAGGCGCTCATCGACGAGCTCGAGCTCTTGAAACGCGCCGGGATCCCGAGCGACGCAGTGCTCCGTCTCGCAACCGCGGGCGCCGCGGCGGCGATCGGTGCGGATGCACAGCGCGGAACGCTCGCGGCGGGCAAGATCGCCGATCTCGTCGTCACCGAACGCGATCCGAGCGCCGACATCTCGAACTTGCGCCAGCCGTTCGCCGTCGTGCTGCGCGGGCGCGTCCTCGACCGCGCGACGCTGGACCGCATGGCGCGGGAGCTCGCTGACGCGCAGCAGAAAGTGCGCGCGGCCGCGTTGAAGCCGCTCACGATCCCCGATCCCGAGCTTCCCATCGGCGACGTCGTGCTGCGCGGCACGGTCGAGACGCGCGCATTCGGCGAGCGCGTCTCGGGCGAGAACTACGCGGTGGTGCGCCGGCACGACGGCGCGTTGACGTACTGCGGGCGCGTGCTGACGCCCGGCGCGGCGACTTCACCGGATCATTGGCTGACGTGCTCGCAGACGATTTCTCCGGAAGGTCGCCTGATCGAATTCCTCGTCGAGATCACGGCCGGCACGCGCAGCATCCGCGTGCAAGGCGCGTCGAACGCCGGACGGATCTACGTCGAGCGTCGCATCGACGGACAATTCGTCGACAACGTGCCCGTGAAAGATCACATCGCGCTCGTCGACGCGGGCAGCGTCACGAGCGGACTCGTGCTCGGACAACGTCGCCTGGCCGGCGAATTCAAGGTGATCTTCTTCGAGGACTACGACCCCGCGGTAGGACCTTGGGAGCTCGCGGTCGACCCGCAGGGAACGCGCCTCGTGCGCGCGCACAACGGCCAGATGAAGCTGCGCTTCGATGCGCAAGGCGCTCTCTCGGAGTGGTTGCGCGAGCAGGGCAGCGGCGTGACGCAGACGCGTTCGCTCACGATCCAAGCTCCCGATGGAGTCGGGTTGCCGCCGCCCGCGGTTTCGACGAAGAAGGACGCCGGAGATGCCGAAAAGACGCGCACCGAAAATTCCGGCGGCGGCACGCGCGGCGGGTGATGGAAAGCGACGCCCAAGAGTCTCCGAACGCCGCGCGCGCTCGTTATTCAAGCGAGCGCAACCGCGACGTTCCCGTCGCAGCGCAGGGGGAGTTCGCGCCACTCTCCATCGGCCCGCTTTCCGTGTGGCCGCCGGTCGTGCTCGCTCCGATGGCGGGCGTCACGAACTATCCGTTTCGAAGCCTGTGTCGCGAGTTCGGCGCGGGCTTGTATGTCTCGGAGATGATCACGGCGCGCGGCTACTTGAACGGCAATCGATTGACGGCGCTGCTCGCATCGAGCCGCCCTGGTGAAAAGCCGCGCTCCGTGCAGATCTACGGCACCGATCCCGTCGACGTCGGCGACATGGCGAAGAGCCTCGCCGACGACGGCGTCGATCACATCGACATGAACTTCGGCTGCCCTGTGCCGAAGGTGACGCGCACCGGCGGGGGAAGCGCGATCCCGGTGAAGCCGCGTCTTTTGGCGCGCATCGTGCGCGCGGCCGTGCGCTCCGCGGGCGCGGTGCCGGTGACGATCAAAGTGCGCATCGGCCTCGACGAAGACGTGTCGACGTACCTCGACTCGGGGCGCGTCGCGCAAGAGGAAGGCGCGCGCGCGATCGGACTCCACGCGCGCACGGCGGCGCAGCTCTACGCCGGCGAAGCGCAGTGGGATGCGATCGCACGCTTGAAGAGCTCGGTTTCGATTCCGGTGCTCGGCAACGGCGACATCTGGGAGTGCTGGGACGCGCTGCGCATGATGCGCACCACGGGTTGCGATGCCGTGATCGTCGGACGCGGATGTCTCGGAAGGCCGTGGCTCTTCGCCGAGCTCGCGTCGGTCTTCGACGGACGCGAACCGCAATCACCGCCCGATCTCGGCCGCATCGTCGCGATCATGGAAGATCACGCCGCGCGGCTGATCGACTTCTTCGGCGAAGAGCACGGCATGCGCCAGATGCGCAAGTGGTGCGCGTGGTACACGAAGGGCTTCCGCGGCTCGTCGACCGTGCGCGACAGGCTTTCGACCGTCGAGCGCTTCAGCGACTTGCGCGAAACTCTCGCGACGCTCGATCCCACCGAGCCGTTCCCGTTCGCGGGGTTGCGCGCGGTGCGCGGCAAGAGCGGCCGCGCGCAGCGTGTCGCGCTGCCGCACGGATATCTCGACGATCGGAACGACGACACGCCGCCGCGCTCGCCGCACTCGGCGGAGGAGATCGAGGAGTGGGAGCGCGCGCTGTCTGGCGGCTAGCGGACGAGGGACGCGGCGGCGCGCTTCAGTGGTTGTTCCAGAAGACTGAGAACGAGCCGTAGTTCCCCGAAACGACGTCGCGATCCCCGTCGCCGTCGACGTCGGCCGCGGTGACGGAAAGACGGTAGTCCGTCCCGCTCGCGTTCCCGAGCGCGAGTGGAGTCGCCCCGAAGACGCCCGGGCTCTCCTGGAAGAAGACCGTGAGCGTGCTCCCGCCGTTCGACGAGGCGAGATCGAGATCTCCGTCGCCGTCAAAGTCGGCTGCGGTGACGGAATGGCGGTAATACGCCGAGCCCGCGCCTCCAACCGTGAGCGTCAGTGGCGGCGAGCCGAAGACGCCGGGGCTCTCCTGGAAGAAGACCGTGAGCCTGTTGCTTTCGTTCGCCGTGGCGAGATCGATATCCCCGTCACCGTCGAGATCGGCTGCTACGAGAGACTCAGGTTTTCCGATCACGCCTCCCAGCGAGAGTGGCGTCGCGCCGAAGACTCCGGGGCTCTCTTGGAAAAAGACGGAGAGCTTTTGGTTGCCGGAGTTCGCCGAAGCGAGATCGACATCCCCGTCGCCGTCGAGGT
>JANLUN010000258.1:0-5485 GCA_031363505.1 Planctomycetota bacterium
CGTGTCGTGCCGCTCGGGTTCGGCCTGGTCCGGGGGGGGCATGCGGTCGCTCGGCGTGTTCGGCGCCGCAGCTCGGACGCCGAGTCACTGGAGGGGTCGGCGACTTGGAGAGGCACAGAGGATAGCGCAGTTCGTGGATCCCGGCCCCATCGGGACTTGTCATGACGCCCGCATCGCGTGGCCTTCAGATCGGGCTATCGACCGACCGATCCAGGACAGTTCTCAGCCGCCTGCATGCGTCACCGTCACGAGTTCGATCACTGGTGGATTCGCGGCCGGCGCCGGGTCTTCGTCGAGCTCCTGCGCGCGCACCTCGGCGACGCGCAACCACTGCGTGTGCTGCAGATCGGCAGCGGCGACGGCGCTTTCCTGTCCGAGCTGTCCGAGCTCGCGGATCTCGTCCTCCACACCGACCTCGACCGGCGTGCGTTGAAACGTTCCGCGGTGCGCGGCTACGACCAAGGCGTGCTCGCCGCCGAGCGCGCGCTGCCGTTCGCGGACGGTAGCTTCGACCTCGTGTGCGTCGTCGACACGCTCCACAGCGCCGCCGACGAGCACGGAGCGCTGCGGGAGATCCTGCGCGTCCTACGGCCGGGTGGAATCGTTTTCGCGAGCGTGCCCGCGTACCCGTGGCTCCTGGCGCGGCGCGAGCGCGAAGCCGGCGCGCGGCGCCGCTACACGGCGGCGCACGTGCGGCACTTGTTCGGGCGCGCGGGCTTCAAGCTGGAGCGCAGCACGCACGCGAACGCGCTGCTCTTTCCGTTGATCGCCGGCGCGAAGCTCGCGCTGCGTCTCGCCGAAATGCTCGAGATCCCGGTCGGCGCGCCGAGCGCGCGGCGGACGCCCGTCCCGTGGCCGTGGCCGTTCAACTCGATCTTGTACGGCGCACTCCGGCTCGAGCTGCTCGTGTCGACGCGCTTCGACCTGCCGTTCGGCTACTCGATCGCCGCGATCGCGCGCCGTCCATTAGGAGCGCTGCACGGACAGCGCGCGCTGCAGGTCAAACGCGCCGTCGAACGGCGTCGCGCGGCCTAGGTTCCGGCCGGCTTCGTGTCCCAGGTCAGCAAGTGAACGCCGTAGCGTTCCTTCAAGAACTCCGTCGACACGAACGTGCGGTTCCGGAAATCGGTGATCGACTCGCGGATGGCCTGATCGCCGAGCGCCTGGAATTCGCCGGGCGACATGGTGGCCGAGTCGGCGTCGCGCAGTCCGGCCACGCGCACGAGGTACGCGTTCTTGCCGTCGCGCGCGATCTCGGGCTTCGGCACCGCGTTCACCTTGCTCGTGTAGAGCTGCCCGGCACCGCGCAGGTACATCTGCGCCGGCGTGTCGGTCGGAGTCTTCGCGCGCTCGAGGTAGTCGCGGTGCTGAACTTGGTAGCCCGCCTCGGTGACGACCGATGCGAACGTCGCCTGGTCGACGTCCGGGACGAACGTCGCGGCGGCCGGATCGCTGGGATCGGGCCATGTTCCGAGCTTCTTCCGCACGTCATCGAGCTTCACGATCGCGAGCTCGCTCATGCGCTGCCGCAGCCACTCGTCCGTCACCTTCGGCTTGAGCTCGGCGAAGTCCGGCATGCGCGGCTCTTCCTTGGCCAGCGTGCGGCCGACGACGAGCGCCTTCTCGTCGACCGACACCGCCGGATAGAACTTGCCCACTTCGGGCATGCCGGTGATGTACTCGGACAAGTTGCGGCTCGTCCACGGCACTGCGAGCGCGGCCCACTCGGCCGCCGTGATCGGAGTCGACTCGGAGTGCACCATGAGGCCGATCGCCGCGGCCTCCGCCGCGAGGTCAACCGTCTCGCCGGCATCCGTGCGCGCGGCGAGGCTCGTGCGCCAATCACCGAGCGAGCGGTAGATCGCGGCCTCGCGCTGCGCGGCATCCTTCACGTCGTCGAACGGACGGAAGAAGTCCTCCTGCGTGGGCTGGCGATCGGTCGGCAAATTCCGATTGCGGAAGCGCGCAAACGTGTAGCCGTCGTAGTACTCGTGCGCCGCCGCATCCGCGTCTTCGTCCGCCGGCCGCGGGTACTTCGCGAACAAGAGCTCCGTGCTGTGCTCGCCTTCGAGCGGAAACACGGCCAGCTCGGCCGCGACGGAGACGAGTCGCCGGAACGGCTCGCGCTTGTGCTCAGGGAGCGCGTTGAACCACGTTTCGAGCTCCGCGTCGGCCGGCAACCCAGCTTCCGCTTCGGTGCGGAGCACGTCGGCCGACAGCTCGATGTAGTCGAAGGCGAACTCTTGGTGGCGCGCCTTCCACAACGACTCGACGACGCCGGGATTCGCAGTCGCGAGCGGCGCGCTCATCAGCGATTGGTATCGATCGACCGCCATCAGGCGGCGCAGCGTGCCCTCGAACTCGGGGTGCGTGATGCGGCTCGCGTGCAGCGTCTGCGAGTAGCCCATGCCGCCCGGAAAGCGCTGCTCGATGAGCTTGCGGAGCTCGCCGTCGGTCACGCGGATGCCGGCGTAGTGCGCAGCGTCGCTCATCACGACGAAGAACGTGGTGTCTTCGTCGGCGCGTTCGCGGTCTTGGCCGCCGGTGAGGATCGAATACACCTTGGCCAGCGCCTGCTTCTCGAGCGTGAACTCCGGCACGCTGAGCGACTTCCGGGTGCCCGTCGGATCCGTCCACGTCAGGAACGCGCTGCCGCGACCCGACCGGCCGGTGAACATGTCGACGAACTGATCGCTGACCGAGAACATCGTGAGCAGGAAGATGATCAGCAAGAACGTGAGCATGAACCGCGTCTTGTTCTTGCCCTTGGGCGCGACGATCAAGTCGTCGTCGTGCGTCTCGCGTCCCTCGATCTCCGGACGGTGGACCTTGGGATCGTTCGATGACTTGGACATTCGGTGGAGGCTGGAGATACGGAGGAGGGGGCTGGCGCGGGAAGCGCGGCAGTCTACGGGCCGTCGATTGAGCCGCGCAAGGCGCCCCGGTCCCCCGAGCCGCCGGGCCGACCGGTAGCGCGAGCGGTCAGTCCTTCGCCAGCTCGGCGTCGCGCGGCAGCGCTTCGACGTTCGCGAGCCCGAAGTGGTCGAGGAAGGTCTTCGTGGTGCCGTATTGCAGCGGATGCCCGGGCACGTCCGCCCGCCCCACGACCCGCACGAGCCCGCGGTCGACCAGCGACCGCAGGATCGGGCCGGCCTGCACGCCGCGGATCGCCTCGATCTCGGCCTTCGACACGGGTTGGCGGTAGGCGATGACGGCCAGCGTCTCGAGGGCGGCGGCGGAGATGCGCTCGGCTTTCCGCGCTTTGAAGAGGCGCGCGACCGTCGCGCCGAGGGCTTGCGCGGTCAGGATCTGGAAACCGCCGGCGATCTCGCGCAGCTCGAGCGGCAATCCGCTCGCGGCGAGGCGCTCGCGCGCGGTCTCGATCGCAGCGCGGACGCGCGACAGCTCGACCCCTTCGAGAAGCGACGCCAGGCGGCGCTCGCCGATCGGCTCGGGCGACGCGTAGATCAGCGCCGCGACAGACTGGAAGACTTCGTCGTCGCTGAGCAGGTTGCCGGCGCCGACCTCCGGCGCGGGCTCGATCATGCTCGCGCCGTTTTTCGATTCGGGCGCCGACTCGGGTTCCGATTCGACCTCCGGTTCGGGCGCGTCGGCGAGCTCGACCCCGAGTTCCGGTGCCAGGAGCTCGGCGACTTCTTCAGCAGCATCCATCGTGAGTTGAGCTTCGCGCGTGCGCCTACGCGGGTCAAGGCTGCCGGACGGGTTCCCCGACGAGCTTCATCAGCGGCGTGATGTCGACTTCGTAGCGACGCAGCATCGCGGTCTGCCATTGCGAGGCCTCGAGATCCTCGACGGTGCGTTCCGTGAGGCTGGCTTCGACGGTGTCGCGGATCTCGTTCCAGTTCCCGACGAGCGGCTCGGGCCGCGCGACGACCTTCGCGAGGAGCCACGCGCCTTGCTCGTACTTCGGACCGCCGACGGAACCTACCGGCGTCTCGAACGCGAGGTTCCCCATCACCGTGTTCGATCGGATGACCGGCGGGACGCGGCCGCCGTCTTTCGCCGAAGGGTCCGCGGAGTGTTCGCGCGCCACATCCTCGAAATCCTTGCCCGCGGCCAGTTCGGATTGGACGAGCTTCAAGTCCTCCTCGCTCTTCACCACGAGCACTCGCAAGTCCGCGTGTTCGGTCTGGAGCATGAACGCGCGCATCACGCGCTCGGTGAGGAGCCCGCGCAGCGCGTCGTCGCGCAGCCGCTCGCGGTACACCTTCGGATCGAGGCCGAGCCCCTGATCGACGTACCGGTCGAGCGAAAGGCCCGGCCGCTTCTTCCCGATCTCCATCTCGATCCGGACCGCTGCGTCGGCGTACGCCTTCTCGGCGAAGTCGGGGTCGATCGAGAGTCCGAGGCGCTTCGATTCCTCGAGGACGAGCCGAGACAGCACCAGCCGGTCGAGCTGCTCCTTCACGTCGAGGCTCGCTTGGTGCATCCACTGGCTGAGCAGTTCGCTGACGTCGATCGGCTTGCCGGCGACGGTGGCGACGACGACACCGGACGCTTCCGGGTTCGCGACGGGCTGCTGTTTCGGAGCCGGATCGCTCGGCGCGGCAGCGGGCGCCGCTGCAGCAGGCGCCTCGGTCGCGCGCGCGTTCGCGGGCGAGCTCTCGACGGATGCTTTCGCGGGCGGCGCGTACGTCGCGGGCGCGGTCGGCGGCGGCGGATTCGGTGCGGCGGCGCACGCGGCCCCTAGAACGGCGAGCGAAGACAAGAAGTAACGAACGGTGTGCATGCGGTGGAGCTCGACCTGGAGAAAGGAAGGTCGGCTAACGGTAGAGGATGCGTCGAATGATGCCCAGCCCGTGGCAGGTCGGGCATTCGATCGTCGCGTTGCTCGAGCTCTGGCCGGTCGCAGCCTTCGCGACGTTGTTGCCCGCGACGACGAGCTCGCGCGCGCCCTGGCCGCCGCACTCGCGGCATGCACTGAAAATGGGCTTCGGGCCGACTTCGAAATCGCCGGAGTTCTCGGCGTAGTACGCCAGGATCCACTGCGCCCGCGATGCGGACGGGAGCTCTTTCCACACGGCCTCGAGATCGTCCGACTGCTCGGCCGAGCTCTTCGCCTTGCGCGCCATCTCCTGGTTCTCGAGGTAGCGCTTGATCTTCTCCTCGAGCTCCGCGCGCGCCTTGTCCTTGGTGTTCTGCTCCGGCGGCTTCTCTTCGGCCTTCTGGCCTTTCAGCGCCGCGTCCTGTCCGAGCATCCACGTCCCGTATCCGTACGACGCGCGGTACCAGTGCGCCTTCGAGCGCTTCGCCCACATCTGGCGCACGGTGTCGGGCGTCGCTTCCTTGGAGATGCGCGCCGCTTCCTTCGCAACCTTCGCGAGGAGCTCGTCGCGCATGCGGTCGTCGAGGTACCCGCGCGCTTCCTCGTATCCCATCTTCATCGCGGCCGCGGTCGCGAGGCGGCCGGCCTGCGTGTACCACATCTGCGTCACGCGCTCGCCGATGTAGCGATCGCGCGCCT
>JANLUN010000805.1:0-1328 GCA_031363505.1 Planctomycetota bacterium
GATCGCCCGGGCCGCGCGAATCGATCACGCGGTTTGACTCGACCTTGGTGAATCCCGCGCGCGTCAACGCTTCGCGCCAGCTCGACTCGCTGAGGCAGTGCATGTGCAAGCCGACGAGCGCGCTCCAACCCTTCGTGCTCGCGCTCTCCGCGAAACAGTCGAGCACCAGGTCGACCGTGCCTTTCGGCTTCAACACGCGCTGCACTTCCGCGAGCGCGCGGTCCAAGTCGATCGCGTAGTAGATCGCTTCCATCGAGAAGGCTTTGTCGAACGCGGCGTCGCGGAACGGCAGGTTCTCGAAGCGCGCGACCTCGTACCGCGCGCGGATCGTTAGGCTCGACACTTCCTCCGCGCGCGCGACCATCGCCGGCGCGACGTCGACACCTACGGCTGAAGAGCCCGCGGCCGACTTCGCGAGCAAGCGCGTCGCCCAACCGTTCCCGCAGCCGAGGTCGAGGATCTGCTGTCCCGCGCGGAAGCTCATCTTCGTGAGTACTTGCCGCACCACGTCGCCGTGGCCGCTCTCCATCGCTTCGGCGCGGCCGCTCGTGGCCCAGGTGTCGAACACTTCTGCGATTCGATCGTGACTCATATTCGGATGGGTTCCGCGGCGACGCAGCGCGCAAGCAGCTCGTCGAGCGGACGGAAGACGACTTCCCAGTCGTAGTTTTGTTCGACGAACTTTCGGCCGCGCAGGCCTAGCTCGCGTGCCTCGCGCGGACTCTTCAACAAGTCGATGACGGCGCTCGCGACGCGCAGCGGTTCGTCGGCCACCCAGTAGTCGCGGCCGTTCTGACCCTCGACGCCTTGCGTCGCGCTCTTCGTGCCGACCACCGGCAGGCCCATCGCCATCGCTTCGAGCACTTTGTTCTGGATCCCGCGCGCGATTCGCAGCGGGGCGACCGAGACCGAGGCGCGCCTCAGGTAGTCGCGTGTGTCGGACACGAAGCCCGTCACCTCGACGCCTTTCCTCTTCGCCAGCTTTCGAACTTCCGCCGTCGGATGCGCGCCCACGATCGTGAAGCGCGCCTTCGGCAGCTTGTCGTGTATGTGCGGCAATACGTCGAGCGCGAAGAAGCGCACCGCGTCGACGTTCGGGAAGTAGTTCATCACGCCGGTGAACACGATGCTGTGCGGGTCGCGCACTTCGTTGCTCTCGTTGCCGGCTTTGCCCTCGCCCCCCTCTCCCAACGGCCGGTAGTACTCGAGGTCGACGCCGTTCCGCAACACCGTCGTCGGCGCGCCCGGAATGCGTTCTTGGAAGAGCTCTTCCTCGATCGGCGTGCACAGGACACTCGCGCTGAAGGAGTGCGCGACGCGACTCTCGA
>JANLUN010000812.1:0-2499 GCA_031363505.1 Planctomycetota bacterium
AGCTCGAGCGCGCGGTGGAAGAAGTGATGAAGCAGCTGCGTGAGAACCCGCGCAAGCTGCCGGCACGGCCGGCGGATCCGGTCAAGACGAAATAGAAGTCGCGTCTGTTCGTCGGGACGCTCGTCCTTCGATGGTGTTGCAGCGTCGAGTGTGGAGCACGCTTTTCGGGCTAGCCGGCCTGACGATGGGTTCTTCGTCGTGCGGAGAGCCGCTCAAGATCCGCGAGCCCGCGCCGCGGTCCGTCGTCGTCTGCGACGACTTCAACCAAACGGTGTACTGGGGTCCCGACAAGAACGAGGACTGGATTCGCGTCCTCAGTCGCGTCCGGGAAGCGGACGGGACTTGGGACAAAGTCGAACACATCTACCACGCTCCGTTCGAGGTCCAATCGGTGGCGGGACGCCAGTCCGACGAGTTCTACGTCGCGGGCAGATCGTCCACGGGCGAAGACGTGATCGAGAGATGGCGTCTGTCTACGAACCAGGGCGCCTGTTTCTTCGATATCGAAACCACCGCGTCGCCGATCGGCGTTTCGGCTCCTGCCTTGCCACGCACGAGCCGCGGCATCGTCGGTGGAGGTGCCTATGTCTCGAGCGCGACTCGACGCGTGACGCCCGAAGTCGAGAGACAGGAACTTTGTCGCGGGTTCGAGTTCGGTGGCGTCGTGGATCTTTCGCCCGACCCGGAAGGACGATTCGTCATCGTGCTCGGGAAGGCTCCGAGGGCGCTCTACAGGCTGCCGATCGCAGCGGGGGCCGTGCCGACCTTGGTGTTCACGAGCGCCGACTTGCCGCTTCTCGCGCGCACAGACCAGATCTATCGGCGACAGCATCCGACGGACGGCCGAACGTACGTCTTGCGGGGTGATGCCCGCTTCCTGCCAGGCGTGTTCCACCTCGCGCTGTTCGACCGCGACAACGATGGTGAGTTCGAGGAGGCACGCGAACTGGACGAGGCGGAGTGCAAGGCGGGAGTGTGGCTGACGGACTTCACTACGTATGCTTCGCCGCGATGAATGCGAGCGGGCCAGGACCAACCGCCAGCAATAGCGACCCCATTCGCGTAACGGCCTGCGGTCCGGCCGACCGCGCCGCGCAGGCACGTCTCTTCAATCACTGCTTCAAGAAGAAGCTCGACGAGCGCGCGCTCGTGTGGCGCTACGACGAGAACCCGCTCGGACGCGCGGTCAGCTTCATGTCGCGTCGCGCGGACGGCGAGGGCGTGTCGGGCTACGCGTGCTCGCCGCGCATGGCGATTCCCTTCGGCGACGCGAACGCGCGCGCGATCGTCGGCGAGACCGGCGACGTGATGACGCACCCCGAGTGGCGCAAGAAGGGCCTCTTCAGCGCGCTCGACCGCGCGGCCATGGCGGAGACCGCGCGACTCGGTTGGCCGATCGTGTTCGGACTTCCGAACCGTCGGTCCGCGCACATCTTCCTCGAGCTCGGTTGGGAGAACGTCGGCACGCTGCGTCCGTGGACGTTCTTGCTCGCGGGCGGCGCCGTTGCACGCCGCGAGCGCAGCAGCGAAGGGCGCGTGCGCGGATGGCTCGCGCCGATCGGTGCCTGGCGCGGACGCCGCGCGCGACGCGAGCTGATCCGAGTGAGCGGGTTGGGTCTCACGACGCGCGAGCTCGATTCTTTCCCTGCGGAAGTCGCTGCACTTTCGGCGGCGGTTGAGCCGCGCTTCAGCTGGATGGTCCGGCGCGACGCCGCGTATCTCGATTGGCGCTTCGCGAAGAGTCCCTCGGGTCTCCATCGGCGCCTCGGCGTGTTCGACGCGCGTGGAACGTTCGTGGGCTACGCCGTCGTGCAACTGCCGCGCGCGGGCGAATCCGTCGGCTACCTCGTCGACGTCCTCGGCCGCGACGACGCCGTCGTGTCGGCCGCGATCGCCGCCGGCCTGCAGCGGCTCGAAGAGTCCGGCGCCGCGGTCGTGCGCGCGACGGCGATCGATGGTTCGTGGTGGAGCACGACGCTCCGGCGCGCGGGTTTCCTGCCGCCGCGGCCCGAGAACCACTTGATCGTAATCCTGTATGTCCACGACGCGGCGCATCCGCTGGCGCGAGCCGCGCGCGACACGAAGAACTGGTACCTCACGGACGGCGACCGCGACGACGAGACGATGGGCTGACACGCCGGATCCGCGAGCGGTAGAGTTCCAAGATCAGGGCCTGGTCTCGAGGAGAGTGCGCCCGACCGTCCGGTGCCGAGCAAACACGATCTCAAGCGCGCGTTCCGCGATGTCTACGCGCGCGTGCTCTACCACTCCGGGCTCCACGCGGTCGTCGATCGGTGCATGCCGCGGCGCCTCACGATTCTCGCCGGGCATTGCGTGTCGGCCGAGAACAACGCCGGGCTTCCGCCCGACATGAAGATCGACGGACGCAAACTCGCGTCGATCCTGTCTTGGTTCGGGCGTCGTTACGAGGTGACTACTGTAGGCACGGGAGTTCGGCGTCTGCGCGAGAGCGGCAAGCGGAGCCTCTTCGCCCTCTCG
>JANLUN010000339.1:0-9433 GCA_031363505.1 Planctomycetota bacterium
GCTCTTCATCCCGCGCGCGAGCTCCTCGTGTGCGAGGTGCAAGAGTCCGAGCGGCATCTCGTCGACGGAGAGCTTCCGCTCCGCGAGCTCGGTCTCCCATTGCAACGCCAATTCGCTGTCCGCGTCGGCGAGCTCGCGCCCGTCGAGCTCCGTGGCGAGCGCGACGACGCGACCGATCACCCACTCGCGCAGGCTCGCGTCGACCGCGGCCCACGCTTGATCGAGCGCTTCGCGGCGCCGATCGAGCTCGACACGCAGTCCCGCAAGTGTGCGCTCGACCGATTCGCTCGAGAGCCCGCTCGACGGAATCTGCGCGGCCACGAGCCAGTCCGCCGATTCGGCGGTGAGGAGCGCGCGCGCAGAACGCCAGGCGCCGCGCGCTTGCAGCTCGTCGACGCGCGGCAAGACGCGCGTCTTCCAGTGCTGATCGACCGCGGCCGCGAACGCCGCTTGCGCTTGCGTCTTCGCCGAACGTGCGCGCTCGGCGAGCGTCGTGGAGAACTGATCGAGGTCCTGCGTCATCCGCGCCGGCAGCGGCTGCGATCCGACGCGCGCAGCGAGCTCGCTTTGCACGCCGCGCGTCGCGAGCGCTTCGGCTTGGTCGAACTCGCGCCCGGCGATCAGGTTCGAGTGGCGCGCCTCGACGTCGCGCTTGACGCGCCAGAGCTCGTTCTCGAGGCGCTGGTACAGCCGCGATTGCAGCGACTCGAGGCGCTGCGTCTCGTCGGCGGACAGAGGGCCGCGCGACTGCAAGCTCTCGAGCTCGGTCAGTGCTCCGGTGAGCCGCTTCGAATCCGCTTCCGCGGCGCGCGCGATCTCGCCCGCGGGGTCCGCGACCGGAGCCGTCCGGCCTGACTCCGCCGAGAGCCCCGGACCGCCCTGCAGCGCGAACGTCGCCCACGCGATCCCGGCGACGAGAACGAGCCCCGCGGCTACGGAGCTCACGACGCGCCTGAGGCGCGGGCGATCGTGCTCGATCGGCTCGAGAGAGCGACGCGAGACGAGCGGCGCACGCCGCTCGCGCACGCGCTCGAGATCGACGAGGAGCTCCGCGGGCGTCGCGTACCGAGCCGTCTTGTCGCGCGTCAGACACTTGCGCAGCACGAGCACGAAGCCGCGCGACAGGTTCGGCGCGAAGCGCAGCGGGTCGGGGATCCTGGCGTAGAGCACGCCCGACAAGATCTCGGCGACGCTCTCGCCCGAGAACGGCGGACGTCCGCAGACCGCGTGGTACACCGTCGCGCCGAGCGACCACAAGTCGCTCTGCGCGTCGGCGCCGGCCGGATCGCGCGCTTGCTCGGGGCTGATGTAGTGCGGCGTTCCTAGAGTCCCACCGGCTTTCGTGAGCAGCGGATCGTCTTCCGCGAACGCGAGACCGAGGTCGACGAGCAACGCGCGCCCGTCACGCGCGACGAGGATGTTGGCCGGCTTGATGTCGCGGTGAACGACGCCGCGCTCGAACGCATGTTGCAGCGCATCGACGAGCGGGATGAAGAGGCGCAGCGCTTCACGCTCGGAGAGCGCGCGCTCGCGCAGCCGCTCCTGCAGCGACGAGCCGTCGACGAGCTCCATCGCGTACCACCACAGGCCGCCCTCCTCGCCCATGTCGATCGCCGAGATGATGTTCGGGTGCGCGAGGCGCGCGGTGGTGCGCGCTTCCCGCTGCAGTCGGCGCGCGGCGTGCGCTGTTCCGGCGAGCTCGCGGTGGAGCACTTTGAGGGCGACGACGCGTTCGACGGAGAGCTGCCGCGCGCGGTACACGACGCCGGTGGCTCCACGTCCGAGGACACCCTCGATCTGGTAGCCGGGGATCTCCGGCGGGCCGCCGTCTTTGTGAGCTTCAGCCATCTCCGGCGGACAGCGGTTCGGTGCCGTCCGCGAGCCCCGTTCCGTCCGCAATCTCGGCGCCGTCCGCGCTCTCTCCGTTCGTCGCTCGCGGGCGCGCGAGATTGTACTTGTCGAGCTTGCGCTGCAACGCGAAGCGGCTGATGCCGAGCTCGCTCGCGGCCTTGCTCTTGTTGCCGTGCGCGTGCAGGAGCGCGAGCTCGATCGAGCGCTTCTCGAGGTCGGCGACGGCCGCGCGGATGTCGCCCGAGCTTTCGAGGTTCGGATGGCTCGCGGACACAGGTCCGTGAAGCGAACGGCGCTCGAGCACGGACCGCGACAAGTGTGCGAGCTCCACTTCGCCTTGCGCGAGCACGACCAATCGGCGCATCTCGTTTTCGAGCTCGCGCACGTTGCCCGGCCAATCGAACGACATCAACGCCGCCATCACGTCGTGCGGCAGCACGGGCACCGGCCGACCGGCTTCGCGAGCGGCGCGCGCGAGGAGGTGCTCCGCCAGGAGCGGGATGTCGTCGCGACGTTCGCGCAGCGGCGGCAAGGCGACGGTGAGCACGTTGACACGATAGTACAGGTCCTCACGGAACTCGCCCTTGCGCACCATCTCCTCGAGATCGCGGTGGCTGGCCGCCAAGAGGCGCACGTTCACTTGGACTTGCGCGTCGCTGCCCACCGGCCGGAACTCGCCTTCCTGAATCACGCGCAAGAGCTTCTTCTGCATCTCGACGCTCATGTCGCCGATCTCGTCGAGGAACAGCGTGCCGCCGTCGGCTTGCTCCAAGAGACCGCGCTTCTGTTTATGCGCGCCGGTGAACGCGCCGCGCGCGTGGCCGAAGAGCTCCGATTCGAGCAGTGTGTCGGGCAGCGCGGCGCAGTTCTCGGTGACGAACGGCTTCGCGCCGCGCGCGCCGTTGAAGTGGATCGCGCGCGCGATCAGCTCTTTGCCCGTGCCGCTCTCGCCTTGGATCAGCACCGGCAGATCGGACTCGATCAACCGATCGAGGCGCTGGAACACGTCGCGCATCCCGTCCGACGAGCCGACGAGCGCCGTGTAATCGTAGCGACCGCGCTCGCGCCCGAGCTCCGCGCGCACGACGGCGAGCTCCGTGTCGCGATCGCGCACCTTGCGTCCTAGCTGTTCGTTCAAGCGCTCGATCTGACGCTGCGAATCCGACAGCTTGCGATTCTGGTCGCGCAGCTCCGCGACGCGCCGCGCATTGAGAATGGCCATCGCGGCCTGGCTCGCGAGCAGCTCACCCTGCTCGAGGTCGTCCTGCGAGAACGCGGTCTGTTGCAATCGATTGTCGACGTAGAGCACGCCTTCGACTTTGTCCTCGATGCGAATCGGCAGACAGAGCACGGAGCGCAGGCGCAGATCCTCGACGCTCTGCATGCCCGACAAACGCTCGTCGCGACCGGCGTCGACCGAGAGCAGCGGCTTGCCGTTCTCGAACACTTGCCCCGCGATGCCGAGCGAGAGGCGCGACTGCGGCACGGGAATGTCGGAGCGATCGAAGCTGCGCGCGACACGCACGGTCATCGAGTTGAGGTCGCGCTCCGCGCCGGGTTTGCCGTTGCGCTCCGCCGGTTTGCCGTTGCTGCTCGCGAGCAAGAGAAACCCGCGTTCTCCGCCGACGAGCTCGACCGCCGAATCGACGATCAGGCGCAGCAGCGGTCCGAGCTCGGTCTCACGCGAGAGCTCGCGTGTGATCTGCGCGAACGACTGGAGCTGATCGCGCTCCGCATGCCCTTCACCCGTGAGCGTGCGCATTCCGAGCGCTTCGCCGCGCACGGGATCGAGACGCTCCGTGTCCGATCCGCCGGCGAGAACCGCGCCAGCGATCACGATGCGCGCGGAACCGACTTGCACGCGATCGCCGCCCGCCACGAGCGCCCGCGAAACCTTCGCTCCATTAAGAAGAGTCCCGTTGGCCGAACCCAGGTCGACGATCCACACGCCGCCCTCGTCGACTTCGAGCCGACAGTGATGCCGCGAGACCTTGGTGTTCGAGAGCCGGATGTCGTTGTCGACGGCTCGGCCGATCGAGATGACGGGACGTTCGAGATCGACGTCCGACGTGGTGCCGTCCTCGGTGATGCTTAATTTCATAGGAAGGGGGGCCGCCGCGCCCGCCCGCCGCTGCCTCTTTCATCGACGGGGGCGCAGCCATGTGTGAATCCGCACACGGCGGACACTCTATCTTGGGACGGCGTTCGGTAACCGCACACCCGCTGATCTCGGGGCCAATCCGGGGTCTGCAGTGGCCCAGAACGGGACCGGGGATGCTCCGGCCCTAGCCGTCGAACCGCCGCAGCAGGTGCGCAGGGAGGACGGGGCACGCGCTCGGCGGTGCGGTGAACAGGCGATGCCGCGTGCGAGCGATCCAGTCGTAGCCGACGTCGAGGAGTGCGGTCGGCAGGATCGAAGCGCACGTCGCGAGGACGCGCCACACACCACCGAGCTGTTCCGTCGCGTGGATCACCGCACGCGAGCGAGTGAGCACTTCGCCGGAGCGTGTGCAAACGATGAGGCTGTCGGGCAGCGTCGCGCGCAGACTCTCCGGAAGTCGCGCTCGGTAGAGCTCTCCGTGCAACGGAGCGAATCGAAACGCACGTGCGCGACGATCCTCCGCCAAGAGGAAGCGCACGAGCCGATGACACAGCCCGCATCCGCCGTCGTAGAAGACGAGCTCGGTCGCGAGCGGATCACGCGGCGCGATCCAACCCGGATCGAATGCGAGCGCGTGCAGCACGGTGAGTGACGCGAGCGAAAACGCGTCGACGCCTATGGACTGGTCGGTCGCCCACGTCACGACGTAGAACGCGATCGACGCGCACCACACCCACCGCAGCGCACGCGGCGGAATCGCAAGCGGCGCGAGAGCGAGCAGCCAGGCGAGCGGACGCCAACTCGCGCTCGTGATCGACCCGCTTCCTGAGAGTACCGCGACGCTGTCGACGTCGACCGCGGCGAGCAGGATCCAAGCGACGGCGTGCATCCATGCAGGACGGATCCAGCTCCCACTCGGATCCGTGCGGCCGATAGCGTCGACCGATCCGAAGGGCTTCGGCGGTGTCGCGCAGTGCAGGAGGAGCGCGGACGCGATCGCGATTCCGATCGCACCGCGCGCGGGCGCCGCGGCGCCGCATCCGATCCACGCCGCCGCGAGCGCGAACGCAGCGATCCGATCGTGCCAGCCGAGAGCGAGCGCGAGCGCGGCGAGCCCCGCCAAACCCAGAGCGACCGGCGGCGAAGCGCCCGCGAAGCTCACGAGCGCTACCGTCACGAGGACTGCGCACAGAACACGCCACAGGCTGTACTGTCCGCCGGTCCAAGCGTGCTTCACTCGCACACCGTAGTGCGCGCGGCCGAGCGATTCCACGATGCCATGGCGCTCCGGTACGCTGAACGCATGCAAGCTCGCGTTTCACACTTTCGCACTGCGTTCGGATGGTTTTCGGCGGCGGGGTTGCTGCTCGCCGCGATCATCCTCGGCCGCATGGGCTTCGACCTCTACCGCGTGCACGCCGCGATCGGCGTGTGCGTATTCGCCTTCTACGTCGGCTTCCTGACCGTCGTGACGCCGAGCGTGGTGCGCCTCGTGCGCGGCACACCAGCGGGCGATCCGATCCCGATCGTGCCTCGGCTCGCGCTCGCACTCGCAGTGCCCGTGGCGCTGCTCGCGTCGGTGCTCGATTGCATGGGACTCGACTTCATCGGATGCACGCCAACGTGCGAGGCGCTGATGCGCGGCGTCGCGCCGGCGGTGTCGCTCTTGATCTTGCTCTACGCGTTCACGGGATGGAACGCGTGGATCGCGTGCGCGGGACTGCTCGCGCTGACGCTGCTCATCCCGAACTGCGTGTGCCGCAATCCCGTGAACCGCGGTTGGATCGCGCTGCTCGGGCAAAGCCCGGCGTGTTACGCGAGCGGGTTCGCCGTGTTCCTGCTCGCGAGCACGGCGCTCACCACGCGGCGCTCCGTCGGCGTGTCGCTCGCACTCGCATGGGGCATCGTCGGAGCAGGACTCTTGTTCTGGTACGGGCACCACTATCACCACATCCCGTGGTGAGCGCGCGAGCGCGGGTCGCGATCACATGCCGCCGGGTCGCACCGGAGCGTCGAGCGGCGGCAGCGGAGCAGGTTCGGAAATCGTCGCGACTTCGCCGAGGCGTTCGATGCGTGGAGCCTGTGGCACCGCGAAGTCGCCGAGCTTTTCCGTCGTGATCGCTTGGCCCGTTGGCGACGGACCGGCGCCCCCATTCAGCTGACCGGAACTCTCCGGTGCGCTCGACTGCAATCCGCCGTTGCAAGCCGCAAGCAGACCCGCGGCAGCTGACAACGCCCAGCGCGCGGCTCGCGCCGCCTTGTCCCGCGCACGTTCGCGAAACAGTGGTGTGCCGCTCGCGTCGTACTCGACGCGCAGACACACGCGCGACTCCGCGGAGGCGATCAACTCGCGAGTCTCCTCGCGCGTGAGCTGCGTGGCGTTGTGCACGTGGATCGAACACTCCGAGCAGAAGCGACGCTTCTCGTCGCCGATCAATTCGCCCCAACGCTTGGGGCAGGGTTTCTGGATCTCGAGTACGGATTCGGGCGAATGCGGTGCGCGGGTCATGTGGGTGGTTCTCTGTCGCCTAAGAGACGCCGTCGACTCCAGCGTTCTTGGCAGCCGCGCGCCCGCGCTACCCCCGCAGCGTTTCGATCGGTCGCGCGGCGAGCGCCTTGGCGCTGGCCAGCAATCCACAGGCGGCGGCGAGCAGCGCGGTACCCACTGCTGCCGCGATCGGCGCCCACCACACGAAAACGCCGCCGAGGTCGGTGATGCGCTCGAGGAATTGCCACGCGATCGCCGCTGCCACCGTCCCTCCGATCAGACCGGCGACGAAACCCAGCAAGCCGAACTCGGTCGCGAACAGACCCGCGATCGTCGCGCGACGCACGCCGAGCGCCTTGAGCAGCGCCACTTCGCGCGCGCGGTTCAGTGCCGCCGTCGCAGCGACGCCGGCCAAGATCGCGAGCCCGACCGCGAACGTGAATCCGCCGAGGAGCCGCACGCCCAGGCTCAACTTCGACAGCACGTCGAGCACCTTCTCGAGGATCGCGCGCACCCGTATTGGGGTGACGTTGCCGAACTGTTTCGCCAGCTCGTCCTGAAACGCTTGCTCGTCGGCGGCATCGAGGCGCGCGGCGCCGAGCAGCGCGTGCGGTGCGTCGTCGAGGGAACCGGGCTCGGCCACGAGGAAGAAGTTGATCGAGTACGAATCCCACTGCACCGTGCGGATCGAGCTCACGAGGAACTCGATAAGCACCCCCTGCACGTCGAAGCGCAGCACCGAGCCGACGTGCGCGTGCAGATCGCGCGCGAACTCTTGCTCCAGGCTGACCTCGGCGCGCTCGGGATCGTTCCAGAGCTCGCCTTCGACGATGCGATTGTCGGGCGACAGCTCGCCCCACGTGATGCGCTGCTCACGCGTCAGCACCCAGCGCGGGCGACCGAGCTCGTCGCCGACCTGCTTCGTCGCGAGTTCGGACACGTCCTCGCCGTCCACGGCGGAGAGGCGCGCCGTCACCACCGGTACCTGGCGCACGTTGCGCGCGTCGTGCGTCGCGAGCAGCGCGGCGACTCCGTCCCACTGATCGGGTTGCACGTCGAGCAGGAACACGCTCGGCGCATCGGCGGGGAGATCGGAGCGCAGGCGCTCGACGAGACGCCGTTCGACGAGAGCCACCGCGGTCACCGCCAAGACGGCCAGGCCCAGCGCGACGACCGCGCCGCGCGTGCCCGCGCCGGGCCGCGCGAGTGCGGACACGCCGTGTACGAGCCACGCCGAAAGCCGCTCGCGCGGCGTGCGCGCCGCGAGCGCGGTCAAGCCGCGCGCTCCGACGCTCAAGAGCAGCGCCGCGACGGCGATTCCGCCGGTGAAGTACAGCGCCAAGACGAAGTCGCCAGCTTGCGCCCACGCCGACGCGAGAACTCCGATCGCGATGAACGCGAACGCACCGATCGTGACGCCGCGCGGAGCGGGCAGCGGCTCCGCGTCGCTCCGCAGCACGCGCGCCGGCGACACGCGCCACACGGCCGTCAGCGGCGGCACAGCGAACGCCAGCGCGATCGCGACGCCGAGGAGCGCGCCGCGCGCGATCGCCAGCGGCTCCCACGTCAGTGCGAAGTCCACAGGCAGGAGATCCGGCGCGGCGAGCGGCAGCAGAAACGGAAGACACGTGCCGGCGATCGCTCCGACGAGGCTGGCGATGAACGCGAGCACGGCGACGTGGGCCGCAAACAGGATCAGAACTTCTCGCGGCCGAAATCCGAGCGCGCGCAACACCGCGACCGATTGCGTGCGCGCAGCGACCCACGACCGCACGATCTGTGCGACACCGACGCCGCCAAGAACGAGCGACAAGAGCGCCGCCAGCGCGAGATAGCGTTCGACGCCCTCGAGCGAGCGCCGGAGCCTCGGTTGCGATTCGTCAGCGGTCTCGACCTTCAAGTACGCCGCGCCGGGCAGTCCGTCCTCGAGCGACTTGGCCCACGTATCCGTCGCGCCGGCTTCGGTCGCGGCGGGCATGCGCACCAGCGCGCGATAGCGAATGCGGCTACCGAAGCCGAGAAGGCCCGTGCGCTCGAGGCCCGTGAGTGTCGTGAGCACGCGCGGCGCGACCTGAAATGCGACGCCGAGCCGCCCGGGTTCGGAGAGCACGGTCGCGGCCACCGTGAATTCCGCCTCGCCGATCGAGATGCGATCGCCGAGCGCGATGCCGAGATCGTGCAGGAGCTCCGGTGCGACGGCCGCGCTCTCGGCGCCCAGGGAGTCGAGCGTGCCGGGCGGGTCGAGCGCGACCGTGCCGTACAGCGGATAACCGGCGCCGACGCCGACGAGCTCGACGAGTCGGCTCCTCCCGCTCGCGCTCGAGCGCGCCATCGTCGAGAGCTCGCGCGCATCCGTGCGCAACGCGCCGCCGAGCTCGGCGATGCGTGCGTCCAGCTCGCCTGGAAGCGCGCGGCGAGATTCGACGGCGACGTCCGCGCCGAGCAGCTCGCGCGCACGACTTCGGATGCCCTGGTCGATCGCCCCGATGAGACCCGCGATGCCGCTGATCGCCGCGACACCCAGCGTCAGCGAGGCAGCGAAGAAGAACAGCCGTCCGCGCGCCCCGCGCGATTCGCGCAGCGCGAACGCGAAACCGTCTGCGATCCTCACACCGCGGCCTCGACGCGCTCGACCCGTCCTGCACGCAGATGCACGCGTCGCTGCGCAGCGCGTGCGATCTCGCCGTCGTGCGTCACCAGCACGAGCGTCGTTCCGCGCTGCATCCGCAACCCGGACAACAACTCGAGGATCGACGCCCCGGTGGCGCCATCGAGGTTTCCGGTGGGCTCGTCCGCGAACAGGATCTCCGGCTCCGCCGCGAACGCGCGCGCCAGGGCGACGCGCTGCTGCTCGCCGCCCGACAACTGCGTCGGATAGTGGTGCGTCCGATCACGCAGGCCGACTTCGCGGAGGAGCTCTAGCGCGCGAGCGCGCTCACCTCGCACACCGGTCAGCTCGAGCGGAACCAGCACGTTCTCAAGCGCCGTCAAGT